>VFKQ01000117.1 GCA_009885445.1 Anaerolineaceae bacterium
AAGTTGTCGGCGTCAAATCGCTGGACGCATTGTTCGATGCCATCCCCGCCAAGCACCGCTTTCCAAAATTGGACCTGCCCCCCGCATGGACCGAAATGGAAGCGATGGAGGCACTCTCGGATTACGCCGAAAGCAATGAAAATGTGCGCGGCGATTTAATTTCATTTCTCGGCGCGGGCATGTACCATCACTACATTCCTTCTGTGGTAGATCACATGTTGCGCCGCGGCGAATTTTATACCGCGTACACTCCCTATCAACCTGAAATTTCGCAAGGCACATTGCAGGCCGTCTTTGAATATCAATCATTGATGTCTGCATTGACCGGCATGGAAGTTTCGAACGCTTCGCATTACGACGGCGCAACGGCCACTGCCGAAGCCGTCAGCCTGGCATACGCGCAGTTTCGCGGCAAGCGCAAAAAAGTTGTGCTCTCGCCCGCATTGCATCCGCATTATCGCGCGGTGATTCGCACGTACGCGCAAGGCATGGAATTGGAAATCTCCGGCGATGACGAATCTCAAGTCTCGAATCTCCAATCTCTCGAAGCCGTCATTGATGACAACACCTGCATCCTCATCGTCCAATATCCCGATTTCTTTGGGCGTGTCTACGATTACACAAAGTTAATTGAATCGGCGCACGCAAAAGGCGCGCTGGTTTGCGTCGTTGCAAATCCGACAGCCCTCGCCATGTTCAAGACTCCCGGCGCGATGGATGCGGACATCGTCGTCGGCGACGGCCAACCGCTGGGCATCCCCATGTGGTTCGGCGGGCCTTCCGTGGGCTTCTTCACCACGCGCAAAAGTTATGTGCATAAAATGGCCGGACGTCTCGTCGGCGAGACGATTGATAATAAAGGTCAACGCGCCTATGTGCTCACCCTCACCGCGCGCGAACAACACATCAAACGCGAACGCGCCACATCAAACATTTGCACCAATCAAGGTCTGCTCGCTTTGGCCAGCGCAATTTATTTAAGCGTGCTCGGCAAAGAAGGTCTGCGCGAAGTTGCGAATCTCTGTTATCAAAAAGCGCATTACGCCGCAAGCGAACTTTCCAAAATTAAAGGTTTTTCGCTCGCGCACACAGAAACTTTTTTCCACGAGTTCACACTCAACTGTCCACGCCCCGCCGCTGAAGTCAACGCGCATTTGCTCGAACACAGCATTCTCGGCGGTTACGATCTCGGACAAGATTATCCCGAACGCGCGAATCAACTTCTCGTGGCCGTCACCGAAATGAACAGCAAAGAAGAAATTGACTTGCTCGCCGAAGTCCTCGCGGAGGCCGACCATGAATAACACTTCGACTAAGCTCAGTGCAAGTACGACAACGACTCCCACGATTGTGGAACGCACCATCTTCGACATCTCCTCGCCCGGACGTCGCGGCGTCAAGATGCCCGCATCCGACGTCCCCGTAGCGGGTTTGCCCCCCAAAGATTTACTGCGCTCAGACCTGCCTCTGCCCGAGATCGCCGAAGTGGACGTGGTGCGCCACTACATGGCGCTCAGCAAATTCAATTACAGCGTCGACGGCGGATTCTATCCGCTGGGTTCATGCACGATGAAGTACAACCCGAAGATCAACGAAGACACCTGCCGCCTGCCCGGATATTTATTCACACATCCCCTGCAACCCACAGAGACCGCGCAAGGCAACCTGGCCTTGATGTATGAATTGCAGGATTGGCTCAAAGAAATCAGCGGCTTCGCAGGTGTGACCTTGCAACCCGCCGCCGGCGCGCACGGAGAGTTCACCGGCGTGCTGATGATGCGCGCGTATCACAAATCGCGCGGCGACTCGAAGCGCGTCAAGATGCTCATCCCCGATTCAGCGCATGGGACAAATCCAGCCTCCGTCGGCATGATGGGACTCAACG
>VFKQ01000129.1 GCA_009885445.1 Anaerolineaceae bacterium
GAAGTATTTGCTGACAATTAACCTTGATTAATTTTTCTAAAAAACTTGGTGTCTTTTTACATACATCAGTTTCCAGGTAGGTTGTCAACTTTTGGACGGCATACTTTTCATATTCATCTCCATGCACTTCGCGGGCGCGATATTTTTTTGTGGTGTTTTGCACGTGGACTGAGCAATCAGGATTCGCGCGCAGGTTGAAGACCCAGGCAGGGTGGTTTTCGCCGCCAAAATTAGTACCGACCACAGCAATCTTTTCGCCGTCTTTTACACCCATCAGCGGGTGGGTTCTAATTAACCCTGTGCGCGCACCGCGCGTTTCGAGTTCAATAATTGGCAGGCCGGCGATCTGTGAAATAGCGAAACGACGGCCCGTGAGCGTCAGGAAAAATTTATCCAGCGGCTCGGTGATGCCGGAGAGCGCCCTCGTGATCGGCCTTTGCATGACAATGGCGGCGATGATGCGTTGCAGGAAGTTAGGTTTGGGATTCATTTTTCCAACCAAATTGTGACAGGCCCATCGTTGTGAATCTCGACGAGCATGTCCGCGCCGAAGACGCCGGATTGAGTCGCGACTCCCTGCTCACGCAACAAGGTGGCGAAGCGCTCGACGAGCGGAGCGGCGACATCGGGCAGGGCCGCCTCAATGAACGAGGGACGACGTCCCTTTTCGGTGTTGGCGAAAAGCGTGAACTGCGAAACGACAATCGCCGCGCCGCCCGCCTCCAGCACGGAGAGATTCATCTTGCCGTCTGCGTCACTGAAGATGCGCAGGTTGGTAATTTTTTCTGTCAGCCAGCGGGCCTGCGCATCTCCGTCGCCATGACCGACGCCAACCAAAATAACAAGACCATGTCCAATTGTGGAGATGGTCTTGTTATTTACGGTGACGCTGGCTTTTGTAACTCGTTGGATTAGTGCACGCATATTTTTTCAAACACAAAGGACACGAAGTACACAAAGTAAAAAACCTTAAACCTTTGTGCCCTTTGTGTACTTCGTGTTTAATTCATGGAAGTTGCACCGCTTCGCGGACTTCCTTCATCGTCTCTTGGGCGATGGCGCGGGCGCGGGAGGAGCCATCGTCGAGAATGTCCCACACTTTTTTGGGCTGAGCGTCAATCTCGGCGCGATTGGCGCGGAAAGGTTCAAGATGTGCGTTCAAATTTTTCGCGAAGAGTTTTTTGCAATCCACGCACCCAAGCGCGGCAGTGCGACAGTCGCGGTTAATCGTGGCGACTTCTTCAGCCGAGGAAAAAGTTTTGTGCAGGGTGAACACATTGCACACATCCGGGTTGCCTGAGTCGGTGCGCTTGGCGCGCGCCGGGTCAGTCACCATTTGCATCACGCGCAGTTCGGTCTCTTTGGGCGTGGCGGCCATCTCAATGTGATTGTTAAGACTCTTGCCCATCTTCTCTTTGCCGTCAATGCCGAGCACTTTTGGAATCTCGGTGTTCTTCATCTGCGGCTCGATCAGCGCCTTCGTGTGGAAGCGATAATTAAACGAGCGCACGATCTCGCGCGCAAACTCGATATGCGGCGCTTGATCAATGCCGACGGGCACAAGGTCAGATTTATATAAAACAATATCCGCAGTCATCAACACGGGATAACCCAACAATCCATAATTGACATTGTCAGGTTGCTGACGCACTTTTTCTTTGAAGGTTGGCAGGTCGGTGAGTTTGCCGAGTTGCGTCACCATCGAAAGGATCATGTGCAGTTCGGTCACTTCGGGCACGCGCGATTGCACGAACAGAATCGACTCCGCGGGGCGAATGCCGAGCGCCAGCCAATCCAACGCCATCTCATAAGTATTCTGACGCAGGTTGAGCGTGTCTTCCACCGTCGTCAACGCGTGCAGGTCCACAATGCAATAAACGCAATCGTAGTCATCCTGCAACGCGACATAATTTTTAATCGCGCCGAGATAGTTGCCGAGATGTTGACGTCCCGTAGGCCGCGCGCCCGAAAAGACTCGTCCTTTTTTTGCCATGCGTTTTATCCTTCGATAATTTTTCGAATCAATCCAACGACTTCACCCGCTTCAGCGTGACGTCCCAACTGTTTCTTCGAAAAGACGACGGCCCCGTTCGCGCTGACCTCGAAGCGGCCTCCGTCCGAGGGGACGATTTCCAGCTTCTGAATGTCGGCCTCAAACTCGCGAACGAGTTCACCAGCCAGGCCCACGGCCCGGTCTGTGTAATGTCAGGTGGCGCAATAGACGATTTCGATGTTTAACATTTTGATTCCAATTTCTGTCGAGTGTTTGAAAATTATATCACGCAGGCTTACGGCCTTGCCTTCACCCCTCCCCCGCGCTATAATCCCGACCCGTTACAAAACGCAAGGAGAAAATACAACATGCCCGTCTACACCTACCGCTGTGGAAACTGCGGAAATCAATTTGAACGTCAGCAATCCTACGACGACTCGCCGCTGAAGACCTGTCCCAGTTGCAAAAAGAAGGCGCTCCAAAAAGTCATCACGCCAGCTGGTGTGGTCTTCAAAGGCTCTGGCTTCTACGCGAACGATCATAAATCATCTTCGGGGAGTAGTTCCCGCGCCCACAAAAAGGATGAGCCCGCTTCGAGCGAGACGAAGTCTGAGAGTAAGGGTGAAACAAAGTCTGAGAGTAAGAGCGAATCCAAATCCGAAGGCAAGAGCGAGTCCAAGCCTGAGAAGAAGAGCGAAAGTAAATCCGATTAAAGCAAAAAGCGCCTGATAAATCAGGCGCTTTTTTATTTGGTTTTTCTCTACCGTACAAATACGAGTAAAAATAGAACTTGCTCCTTGCGCCGTCCTCGGCGCAAGATTTACTCGCAAAACGCCGCCGAGGACGGCGGCTTGAGCCTATGTAATTTAAACTTCATGTACAGTAGAGAAAAAAAAACTCGGAATTTGCAAAACTTCGATTGGACGATGAGTTGGAAACCATCGTCTGGCCGAACAGCGCAGACCTGGCGCCCGAATATGTATATTTTCAAACGTTCAAGAACGAGCCTGAGCTACAAGCGCAATTCAAGGAATAGGGATATATTTAACCGGCAGAGATGGCCTTTGAAATTCAGCTCGGCTCCTGCGTTAAAGATACAGGTGTAGCGGGCACATCACATTCCCCATCTTTTCAGTTGCTCGCGACGGCATCCGTCACCTAATCCAGGGCGCGGGAGGTTGAGGCAGGTAAAAAACCATCAAGAGGCGCGGCCAAATAGCCCGCCTTTTTGATTCGCGCGCTATGAACTTTGAAAGGAGTTTTTCGGAAATCGGGTTGTATAATCTGTATATTCACTACCCATTATTTTCTTCAAGGAGAACCCTATGAAAAAACCCATCCTCTCCGCCTTTGCTTTTGTTTTTTCCGTCGTCGCGATATTGTTGTTCAGCGCGCCTGCCTCCGCCGGGGGACTACGCTTACAGGAGAATCAACTCGAAAATGGAAAATACTTTTTAACAATCGCAGGTTGCACTTCCTGCCATACTCCCCTGCTGGATGAATACGCAAACCCCCAAACGTGGACTCTGGAACAGATCCGCACACTGGCCTTCAACGAATCCAACGCCCTCAACTGGAACAAAGAGTTGGCTGGCGGCCGCGTCTTTGACCTCGGGCCTGCGGGAGTCGTCTTCACCAAAAACCTGACGCCCGACAAGATAACCGGCTTGGGCGATTGGAGCGACACGGAAATCAAGGCCGCTGTGAAAACAGGGCTTGAAAAATCGGGCGAAGTTCTTTTCCCCGTGATGCCCTACCATACCTACAATTCCATGGCCGATGCAGACCTGGACGCCATTGTCATTTATTTGCGTTCCGTGAAAGCCGTCAGGAATCAGGTTCCGCCGCACACCGTCTCGACGGAGGGAATGCAGGCGCTGCCGATGACAACAGGAATCATCGCCCCCGACAATTCAGACCCGGTTGCGCGTGGCGCGTATCTCGTCAACAGCGTGATGGCCTGCACCGATTGTCACACATCCATTGACCCGTCCACCGGCGCGCCGCAGATGGACAAATATCTCGCCGGCGGCCAGCCGTTCGAAGGTCCGTGGGGAATCGTCTACGGCGGCAACATCACCCCAGACGCGGAAACAGGTCTCGGCGATTGGACGGAAGCGGAAATCGTACGCGCCTTCACGCAAGGAATTTCGCGCGACGGACGCCGCCTGATTCTGATGCCCTGGTTCGCCTACGCCAGCCTAACCGAGCAGGACGCAAATGCGGTCGCGGCCTACCTCAAGAGCGGGTTGCCCGCCGTTTCGAATCCAGTCCCGGCGGCCGCGCTCAATCCCGATTTTGTGGTCATGGAAACAGCAGGGCAGATTCCCGGCGCGCCCGATTCATCCACTGATTTCTGGAAACAACCCATTGCTCTGGCGATTGCCGCCGCCGCTGTAGTATTGCTCATCAGCCTTGGACTCTATCTTATACGCAGAAGGTCACAGGGTTCATAATTAATGGACGCGCCGCGTAAATTATTTCGCAATCGTTACCTTAATATTCAGGCCAAACTCGTCTTTCCACTGGCGGCCACCATCCTGTTGCTGGTGCTCGTGCTCTCGCCGCTGACGAATTACATCCTCAAAGGCCGCATCGAGGAGGAAGCCGACACACGCCTGATCGAGATCGCCGATTCTGTCGGCGCGCTGATCGCCAACTCGGAGGCGCTGGCGCGTAATAATGCCGCGTTGCTTTCCACGCAACCAGATGTCATCGGCGCGCTACATGATCTTGACTCGTTTAAAGATTTACTGGTTAAACAAAAAGAAACCCTTGCGCTACAGGAACTCTCTCTTTATTCAGAAAACTTCAAAACCGGCGACCCAGCCTACTATTATGGCGGCCCACTCGTCACGCGCCGATTGCAAGTGAACGAGGAGGCCGAGCGCATTCGCGAGCAATTGATTCAAAGCGCAATCAACGCAGGCGAACCGGTCAGCGCGGTGACGATTGCCCCGCAAAATTCCCAGGTGCTCGGCGCCGCGCCCGTCTTCGACCCCGTCTCGGGTGAAATAAACGGGGTGGTGCTGGCCGCGTTCTACCTCGACGAAACCTTCATCCAGAATATTTCACAAATCATCGACACAGATGTTGCCATCGTCAGGGACAACGACATCATCGTGTCAACCATCGACTCTGCGGCGGGTCTCGAAGCCTTGATCAAACAAGGCTGGCTGACAAGCTCTTCCATCCCCGTCACGAATGTCACCTATTCCAACGGCAGCGATTACCGCCTGCTGGCGCACACGCTCGCCGTGATGGGCAACGAGCAAGGGACGGTGCTGGTTGCCCAGCCGATAGACAGACTCTTCAACATCAGCGCGGGCATCAGTGTGGTATTCGTCACACTAACAGGCGTCTTCGGTGCGACCGCTTTGTGGTTTTGGATCGCGGCCTTCCTGACCTTTACGCGTCCGCTGGCGCAGTTGACACACGCCACCACAAAAATCAGTCAGGGCGACCTCAACCAAAGAGTGGGCGTTTCGTTCACCTTTTTCCGCGACGAAATTACATCCCTCAGCGAGAACTTCAACACAATGACCGCCAACTTGAGCGACTCCTACGCCAGCCTGGAGGAACGTGTCAAACAGCGCACCCTCGAATTGGCCGAAGCGCGTGACGAAGCCGTGGCGGCCAACAAATCCAAGAGCGAATTTGTTTCGGTGGTTTCACATGAGCTCAAAATCCCGATGACCTCCATCAAAGGTTACAGCGAATTGATGCTTTCTGGCGCCACAGGCGCGGTAAACGATAACCAGAAAAACTTCCTGCAAACGATTCGCACCAACGTAGACCGCATGGCCACACTGGTCGTAGACCTGACCGATATCTCGCGCCTGGAAAGCGGAAACCTGCGCCTCGAACCGCGCTCGGTGCGGGTGCAGGAAATCATCGACGAAGTAGCGGGCTTGCTACGCACACAAGTGGACGCCAAGTCACAACAACTGAACATTGAAAGCGATTCTGCCCTTCCCAATGTTTGGTGTGACCGCAACCGCTTCGCGCAAGCGCTGACCAACTTAATCAGCAATGCCAACAAGTATTCGCCCGAGCAGGCGCGCATCCTGGTTAAGACATCTGTCCACCCCGACGAAAAATACATGCTTCAAATCATGATTCAAGATAACGGCTACGGCATGACTCCCGAAGACCAGCAAAAACTGTTCAGCAAATTCTTCCGCTCGGGCGATGAGATGGTGCGCGAAGCCCCCGGCACAGGGCTGGGCATGAGCATCACCAAAAACCTGATTGAATTGCAGGGCGGCAAAATCTGGTTTGAAAGCGAATATCGCAAAGGCACAACGTTTTACTTCACAGTTCCTGTACACCACGAATAGACCAGCCGCAGCGTCATCGCAACTCCCCGCCCAGCGCGGGGAGTTATTTTTCCAAGTAAAATCGAGAAGTGTCTTTTTATATTTGCCTGTTTTATCGTGCTTGCCCACCACCAGCGGATTTTCGACCTTGAGCATCCTTGCCATTGACCACGTCCAACTAGCGATGCCGCGCGGCGAAGAGGAAAAAGCGCGCGCGTTTTATGTAGGCCTTTTGGAATTTGTTGAAACCCCAAAACCTGCCGCGTTGATTAGACGCGGCGGCGCGTGGTTTGAGTCTGGCTCTGCAAAATTGCATCTCGGCGTTGAAGAGGATTTTCGTCCCGCGCGAAAAGCGCACCCCGCCCTGCTGGTGGATAATCTGGCCGCGGTGTTGACGCGGCTGGAAGCAAATGGAATCGCGATCACGCGCGACGCGCCGCTGGAAGGTTATGAACGCGTGCATATCAATGATCCATTTGGGAATCGGATTGAGTTGATACAAATGCTTTCGTCCGCTAATCTGCGCTAATCCTCGCGAATGGATTGAAAATATTAGCGCTGATTGGCGATGATTAGCGGATTCGTCTTCACGAGCCAAAGCCAAAACAAACTGAAAACGCAAATGAAAATTGTCATAGCACCCTACAACCCCAACTGGCCGACGCTCTACGAGCAGGAACGCTCGCGCTTGATGGAGGCTGTCGGTGTATGGATTTCAAGCATTCAACATATCGGCTCAACCTCTGTGCGCGGGCTGGGAGCCAAACCCATCATTGACATCATGATCGGCGTGCGCACACTTGCTGAAGCCGACACGGAATGCATCCAGCCGATAACCAGTTTGGGATACGAGTATGTGAAGGAATTTGAGATGGAGACTCCGCAGCGGAGATATTTTCGTAAATCAAATTCCGATGGGATTCGCACGCATCATATTCATTTGGTGGAGATCAACAGCGACTGGTGGGCGAATCATTTGTTATTCCGCGACTACCTGCGCGCAAGTCCGCACGAGCGCGATGCCTACGAGCGCCATAAACGCGGGCTGGCTGAGCGTGAATGGGAATCGGGAAATCATTACGCGGACGCGAAGAGCGGATTTATTTTGGGGGTGCTGGAAGAGGCAAGAGCATGGAAGCAGAGTGTGTGTTGTTGAAATCACATACATTAAACACAAAGCATACGAATTTTTCGTGACTGAGGCGAGAAATATATTTGCATGAGAGGAAAAATATGGCAACTCAAAATGAAATCTTAATCAGGGGCGCAAGCCTGCGCGGCGACAAGGGACTCGCGGACATCGCCATCGCAAGTGGAAAAATCGCGGCCATTGGCAAAGACTTAAAAGCCGACGCAGAAATTGTTATCAACGCGGACGGCGGGCTGGCGACCGAGAGCTTTGTCAACCCGCATCTGCACTTGTGCAAAGTATATACCTTGCAGATGATGGACGAGGAGGCGCTGACCAGTTATCACGCCGATGGCATGGGCCGAGCCATGAACGCCATTGAACTGGCCGCGCGCGTGAAGGAAAAATATGAAGAGTCGTGGATCATTAAGAATGTGCGCAAGGCGCTTGCGCAGGCCGCGATTCATGGCAACACACACATCCGCGCGTTTGCAGATGTGGACGGGCAGGCAAAACTCGAAGGTGTGAAGGCGTTGATTCGCGCGCGCGAGGAGTTTAAGGGAATCGTCGAATTACAAGTCGTCGCTTTCGCGCAGGACGGTTGGGTGCGCGAACCCGCCGCGCCTGAATTAATGAGGCAGGCCATGGAATTAGGCGCGGACGTAGTGGGCGGAATCCCGTGGATTGAGTTTACCGATGCAGATATTCAAACGCATGTAAACGAAGTTTTTGATATGGCGCAAAAATATGACAAGGACGTCTCCATGCTGGTGGACGACGCGGGCGATTCTGATTTGCGCTCGCTGGAGTTGATGGCTATCGAAGCGCATCGTCGCGGCTGGCACGGACGGGCGCTGGCGCATCATGCGCGGGCGATGTCACTTTATCAGAAGCCATATTTTCAGAAAGTGGCGGCATTGCTCAAACGGGCGGATATGTCGGTGGTCAGCGACCCGCACACAGGTCCGTTGCATGCGCGGGTGAGGGAACTGCTCGAGGAGGGCGTCAACGTCTGTTTTGGGCAGGATGATGTCTCGGATGCGTATTATCCGTTTGGGCGAAACAATATGTTGGAAGTGGCGTTTCTGGCGGCGCATCTGTTGTGGATGACGACGGCGCGCGACATGGAAACTTTGTACGATATGATCACGGTCAATGCGGCGAAGGCGATGAACGTCAGCGGGCACAAACTTGAAGTGGGGGCACCCGCCAACCTGGTGGTATTGGACGCGCCGAATGTGCTGGAGGCTTTGCGGGCGCACGTCGCGCCGCGGGCAGTTATCCACACTGGCAGAATTGTCGAGCGCGCCAAAATGGAGCGGGTGGCAAAAAGCGGGCAGTGGTAAATTGGGGCATGTGCCTGTTGACTCGCGCATGATAAGTTTATATAATCATTCCATCCAACCAACCAGGTGGGCAAAAAAGAATTAGCGCCTTTGCCCACCATCTACAATAAGGAGATATGCCATGCCACAACCCGGATTGCACGCAATACTTGCCCTCGCCACGCGCAAGACGTTTTCAAAACAGAAATGGTTTGCCCTGGGCGCCACCTTCGGCGCTCTGCTCCCGGATGCCGACGGATATGCTCAGGCTTTTGCAGTGCTTGTACAAAAGATGGAACCGGCGCTGGCAGAGGCAATCTTTCATCGAACATTAACCCACTCGCTATTCTTCGCGGCGGGTCTTGCCCTGGTTTTTTATCTGATCTCACTGGCGCGCGGCGGCGAATCTCTGCGCAACTTCGGATTCGGATTGGCCGTCGGAATTGCAGTGTTACATTCCTTCGTGGATATCTTCGCCTGGTTTGACGGGGTGGGACTCTTGTGGCCCATCTGGTCGGTCAATTTGTGGAGCGGGGTGGAACTGCCCGAGATTGTGAAAAACCTGTTGCGCTCGGGCAATTTCATCGCCTTTGCGCTCTATTTTGGGTATTTGGCCACCCTGGCGCGCCGCGCCCAATCCAACAGTGACTATTTGCCGCGCTTGCGCGTGTACACTTACATTCAAGCGGGGCTGGCGATCGTCTTTACGATTTTCGCCTTCATCGCGACAGAAAAAGCATATAACATTCCCGATGGCGTGGCGTTTCTCTTCTTTGCCTACCCAAATGTCCTTTGGGTGACCTGGCGTATGCGGGATACTATCGAAGCGGCATAATTCAACGCCGTTCATCGTCACCCAACTCACCGCGAAAGGATAAAACATGGACTCATTAATTGAATTTGGACTTGGCTTGATTCGCTCGCTGCAAGTTTTTAGCCCGGGTCTGGACGGCGTGATGAACGCCTTCACATTTTTGGGAAAGATCGAATTCTATCTGCTGGTCGTCCCCTTCATTTACTGGACGATAGACAGCCGATTGGGTATGCGCCTGCTTCTCATACTGCTTTCGACCGATATCCTCGCTTCAAATCTCAAACTGCTCTTGCATCAACCGCGTCCCTACTGGGTCGGCGGCGTCCAGGGATTGACCGAGGAAGCCTCCTACGGAATCCCCTCCAGTCATGCCAGCAACTCCCTCTCTGTCTGGGGTTATCTCGCCTATCGACTCAAAAAAACATGGGCCTGGATCGCAACCATAACGTTCGTTTTATTCATTGGTCTATCACGGCTATATTTGGGAGTCCACTTTCCGCATGACGTGCTCTTTGGCTGGTTGATCGGCGCGCTCGTCTTATGGATATTTATCAAATATGAAGCGCGCCTGTCGGCATGGGCAAATGCGCAAGCGACGGGAAAACTTATCGGCGTTACGCTGGCCATCTCTGTGACAGTGATTCTGCTCGGCCAGTTGGTGCAGATGATCATCGCCGGAACGCCCGACCCGGCGGCATGGAGCGCCTTCTCCAGCGAGTCGCGCGCCGCCTCCCACTCGTTCACATTGGCCGGCGCGCTGTTCGGCTCCGTCGCGGGCTACGCGCTGATGAAACGTCATGCCCCGATGAGTAGCGGCGGCGAGTGGTCTAACCGCATCGTCCGCTACGCGCTGGGCATCATCGGTGTGCTCGTGCTCTATTTCGGCATGGATGTATTATTCGCCATGCTCACCCCAGACGAGACCGCGCTAGGATATATCCTGCGCTATCTGCGCTATGCAACTGTCACGTTCTGGGTCACCTTCCTTGCCCCCTGGGTTTTTCTCAAACTTGGGTTGGCGAAGCGCTGAGCTACAATTCATAAATTGGAGAAAGCATGAAATTACGACATCAACGCCTGACAACCCCCGTTTGGATAATTCTTTTCGCCTTGTTGTTAACTTTTGGATTGCAATCCACCGCCACCCCCGCCGCCGCCGGAGTCGCCACCGATCGCCTGCCCGACCTGGCGATGGATCGCCTGAAGAATATTTCGATTCAAAAACTGGCCTCAGGCCGCAAGCTGTTGCGTTTCACCGTCAGCATCGTGAACATCGGCACGGGGCCCTTCGAGGTGCATGGATCAAGACCCGGCACCAGCACGGCTGAAATGGAAGATTTGTCTCAGCGAATCTACGATGATGCCGGCGGCTATCGTGATGTGCCCGCTGATGCAACCATGTTCTATGCCGGAGACGGACATGCGCATTGGCACGTCCGTGATTTGGAGAACTACCAGTTACAGCGCCTTACCGATAGCGGCGTGGTGGGCATCGGTGTGAAGCGCGGATTTTGCTTCTTCGACAACCTTGCCTTTCGCTTGAGCCTGCCGAGCGCGCCGCAAGCGCCTGTTTATTCATACCTCAACAATCCGCCAGCCTGTGCCAACGGTCAGCCGTCTGCGCTAAGCGCCGGTATGGGACTCTCAATTGGTTGGGGCGACACATATCCCGCCAGCATCACCGGTCAGTATATTGAAGTCACGCGAGTGCCCAATGGCAAATATCGTTTGATGGTCACCGCTGACCCGTCAAATTGGTTTGTCGAGTCCAACGACCTCAATAATTTTGCCTGGGCCAATATTAAAATTTATAATGGCGTGGTGAGCGTATTGAGCTACAGCCCGTTGCCGTAATCTGCCACGCTGGTTAGGACGACTCCCCCTGCTTTGCGATTCCCCCTCTCCTTTAGGAGAAGGGGACAGGGGCGAGGTCCCGCACCGCGCGAGGATGGAGTTCTCTGCGAAGGCGGGGCGGCGTTGACCTGCAAGATTTATGTGGCTATAATCCGCTGAAGATGAGTGTTGAGAGGTTGATATGAATGTTCAATATGTCTTGAGTGAATACTTGGATAGAGCGATGGCACAAGCTGAATATGACAAGTTGGAAGACGGCACCTTTTCAGGACGCATTCCATCTTGTACTGGCGTGCTTGCCTTTAGCGCAACGCTCAGGCAATGCGAAGACGAGTTGCGTTCCACTTTAGAAGATTGGCTCTTGGTTGGATTTAAGCTAAAGCACACGCTACCAATTATCGATGGCATTGACCTAAACAAGGAACCCGCGTATGAGCCGTTGGAATCCGTGTAAGCGTAGTGAGTTTGTGAAGCGCTTGCGACGGCTTGGCTTCAGCGGACTGTATTCAGGAGCGAAGCATCAGTTTATGACCTACGAACAGCATCGGCTGACCATACCGTCGAACGCAGAGTATTCAGTTCCACAACTTAGACTGATGTTGCGAGAAGTCGAGCAGATCACAGGGCGGAAAATTGATGCGGATGAATGGAACAACTTGTAATCGCACCCCTCCGTCGGGAAGACTCCCCCGCTTTGCGAGTCCCCCTCTCCCTTGGGGGAGGGGACAGGGGCGAGGTCCCGCACCGCGCGAGGATGGA
>VFKQ01000227.1 GCA_009885445.1 Anaerolineaceae bacterium
AAGCGCCCATGCCAGGTCTCGTGGTTGCCATCACGGTCAACGAAGGCGACACCATCGAAAAGGGACAGGTGCTGATCATCCTCGAGTCGATGAAGATGCAAAACGAGTTGAAGTCGCCCAAGGCCGGCACCATTGGGCGCATCCGCGTCAAATCCGGCGACAGCGTGGAACAACGTCAACCTTTGTTGAGCGTGGTTTAAATTCGGACACGAATTACACAGAAAACACGGATACCATCTTTAATCCCAAAAAGAAATCTGTGACCTCCGTGCAATCCGTGTACAAAAAAAATTGTAAGGATCAATCATGGTCAAATGCCCGTGGTGCGGAACGACGCACATCAACTTTCAACCTAACTGCTCGCGCTGTGGCGGCCCCATGGAAGCGGCTCGCTCGCGTTACCAAAACGTCCCTCAACAGGAAGAAGATGACGGCAGGGTAATCATGCCGTCCTCCGCGCCACGCAAAATCGCCGAAAATTATCACTGGAAGTTAATGCTCGTAGACGGCTGGGCTATGAGCGCGAGCATCTTCCTGCTCATCGGCGGAATCTTTTTCTTCGTTGGCGTAATCCTGACCATTGGCATCGTCACTGCTTTCGTCGGCATTCCCTTCGCGCTGTTAGGCGGGGCATTTTTGGCAGGCGGCGGCTATGTGGTCTACTGGCGCTACAACGAAGCGCTGAGGACGGCGCATATTTTGAAACTCGGCGAAGCAACGGTGGGTGAAATCACGGGCCTGTCTGAAAATCGCAACGTGCAAGTCAACGGCCGCAACCCGTGGACGATTACATATCAGTTCAACTACAACGGACAGCAGTATCAAAAATCACTAACCACGCTCACTGAACCCGGTCCGCGCCTGCAACAGGGACGCAGAATCTGCGTCTTGCATTTACCCGACGCGCCGGAGTACAGTACGCTGTATCCGCATCCGTAATATTGTCCGCGCGGCCCCGGCCCAGTAACACAAACCGTTGAAACTGTCGAATAGGTCCCACTTTTCAAAAATAATTTTTGAAAAGTGGGACGGAAATGCTGAAAGGCATCTGATTTTTTGGTGTTCCGAACAACATTTTTAGAACCACGGGTTTTTCGACGGTCTCGTTCGGCGGCTAGGCATAGTTTGTGTCATAATGGTGAAATCTAACAGGTTTTCCAAACTATGAGAAAACAAGCCAGTCAGGCCAGCCCACAATTAACCGCCGCAATTTTGGAAGCAGTTGACAATCAACTGCGAGATTCGAATCCGCCAGAGACAAAGGAAACTTATGACCGTCTCGTTGCAAGCGGTATTTCCGACAAAGAGGCGCGTCGCTTAATAGCGGTTGCGCTTTCCACTGAAATATTTGAAGTATTGAAAAACAAAAAGGACTATAAACCGCAAAGATATATTGCATCCTTGCGAAGGTTACCGAACCTTCCCTGGGATTAGTAGAGGGTTGCAGACCGGTTGCCCAACAAGTAGTATTAAATTCTTTCACGCAGCGGCATGACTTCCACGCATAAATTTTTTTCACGAATGTCAGCGGCACAGATGACGGTAAGCTTAAAACCAATCGCGGAGACCCCATCATGCTCGAACTCAGACCCACCTGCGAAAACTGCAACAAGCGCCTGCCGCCCGAATCGCTCGAAGCGCGCATCTGCTCCTACGAATGTACCTTCTGCGCCGACTGCGCCGAGGGACTCCTGCACGACGTCTGCCCAAACTGCGGCGGCGGATTCAGTCCGCGCCCGGTGCGGCCCGCCAAAAACTGGAAGGGCGACAACTTCCTCAGCGCGAACCCGGCCAGCGCAGTGGTGAAGCACAAGCCGGTAGATTTGTCCGCGCATGATTTTTTTGCCGCGACGCTCAAATTCATTCCGCCCGAAAAACGATAGTCACAACGCAACAGGAGTCACTCCACATGAACTTTCTCTTCAGCAAAAAACAAAGTGTCAAAGCCTTCGCGGAGGTTCTTGAAGATGGCCGCGCTGTGCTGAACCGTGAAATGCAAAAACCAAAATATAACGAATACAAGGGCGCCGAACCCATGCTCAAGATTGCAGTCCGCGTTCAGCCCGAGAATGAACCTCCCTTTGAAGCCAAAATGAAAGTGAGCCTGACCAAATCCTATCTGTTGATTGCGGGCGTGCGCGTGCAAGTGGCATACGACCCAAAAAAGAAACAGGATGTTACGCTGGACGATGACGATCAAGCCATCCTTGCGCGCAATCCGCAATTAATCAAAAAGCAAGCATAAACCATCCAACTACAAACGATGAAACTATCCAACTCCCTCCTGCTCGGCCCCATCGTGGGCGGACTCAGCTACAAGAGCGCGAACATTTGGGCGCGGGCAAAATCTCCCGCCACAATGTATGTCTGGCTTGGCACGAGCGCGGACTTGCGCGATGCCAGGCGCGTCGGGGAGGCGCCCCTCGTCAGCGCGGACGGGTGCGCGGGCGTGGTGACGCTCGAAAAACTCAAAGCGGCGACAAAATATTTTTATGCGGTCAGCCTGCGCAGGGTGCGTCCCAGCCCGAATGAATTCCACTCGTTCAGCACATTTCCAAAACCGCGTTCTAAAAAATCTTTTTCATTTGCGTTCGGCTCGTGCTATCTACCGCCCGATGAGCACGGCGGACAAACGATGGACGAATTGTACAAGCGCATTAAAACGGACGATCTGCGCTTCGGCGTTTTTCTCGGCGACCAAATTTATGCCGACAACATTAAACAAAACGGGCTGGGCCGCGTGGCAGTGACGGTGGACGAGTATCGCGCGGTTTACGAATATGCGTGGTCACGACCGGTCATGCAAAAACTTTTGCCGGACCTGCCGCTGTTTATGACCCTCGACGATCACGAAGTGGACGACGACTGGCGTTGGCAGGATGCCGAACGCCGCTGGGCGCACATTCCGCCCCTCAATCAATTCCGCCGCTGGCTGGCGGGTCTGCCGCCCGAACAGCGCAATATTTCTCCCGAGCGCGTGCGCGCCGCGTTGAAGGCGTATCACGAACATCAAACCATGCACGCACCCGAGATGATGTTCCCGCCCGAGATGAATGCGCTGGGTGAATTCCAATTTCCGAAACATGACGCCGGTTCGCTGGCCTATTCTTTTTACGTGGGCGGCGCAGCCTTCTTCGTGATGGACACGCGCACCATGCGCGTCAAGGGCGAAAAGAAAACTCTGCTTGGCGAGGGTCAATGGATTGCATTGCAGGAATGGCTCAAAAAAGTGAAGGATGATTACCCCGTCAAATTCATCATCTCATCTGGCACTTTGCTGTATCCATTTTGGTTGGACATCTCACACGACCGCTGGGAGGGTTTCCGCGATGAGCGCGAACGTCTGTTAAAGTTTCTAGCGACCAACGAAATTGAAGGCGTACATATTCTCACTGGCGACATCCATTCCGCGCACGCTGTCAGCGCCGAACTCAATTGCCCGAGCGGCCGGCGCATTCCCATCTTTGAATTTTGTGCAACGCCATTTGAACAAGGCGGCTCGTGGATAACCAATACCTATTATCCCATGCGCTCGCCATGGCTCGGCAAACAGAAAAAAATATTTTATCAACGCGGACAAAACTTCGGCGTGGTGCATGTGGATTTCGAATCGCCCACCCCCGTGGTCTCTTTCACTTTGCATTGCAATGATGGCGGTTGGAAAACCCTGCCGCCCGTCAAGGCCTAAACAGACGCGTCTCGCCATCCCATTCCAATCGCGACACTGCGCCAGTCTCGCCCAATAATTTCGGCAACAACGATTCGACTTTCGCCGCCTCGCCGGACGTGAACATCTGGACTTTTCCGCCCGCTGACAAATTCAGCCCTCCCCCCGCATCTAACAGACGTTGGGCCTGCTTCGCCACCGAGGGAGCTGGGTCAATCACCCGAACATCTCGCCCCACGATCTGCTCAATGAGCGGAATCACAAACGGAAAGTGTGTGCAAGCCAGCACCACCGTGTCAATATTTTTTTCCAGCATGGGGTGAAGCGCTGATTCTAAAATTTCGCGCGTGCGCGCTCCATCCAAATCGCCGCGCTCGATTTGCTGAACTAAGCCGTCGCAAGTGTTCGTCAACAAAGTGACCTCCCCCGCAAACCTCTCCACCACCGACGCATATAACGCGCCCTGAAAAGTCGTTGGCGTTGCGAGTACACCGACGACACCCGTGCGAGTCGTCTCCGCCGCGGGCTTGACAGCTGGCTCCATGCCGACGAATTTCACCTGCGGGAAAGTCTCGCGCAAATGAGTCAACGCCGCGGCGGACGCGGTATTACAAGCCACCACAATTAACTTCGCGCCCTCGTCCAGCAAAAAGCGCGTGATGCCCGCCGAAAAATCGCGTATCTGACTCATTTCGCGCGGCCCGTACGGCACATGCGCCTGATCGCCGAAGAAGACGATGTTCTCGCTCGGCATCAACGCGCGCATTGCGCGCAGGACAGAGAGTCCGCCTACGCCTGAGTCGAATACGCCGATGGGGTTTGTGGAATCTGGCATTGGGTTTTCACTTCTTCCGCCGAGAATCTCGCAGAATTTCGTGTTTTATGAATTTCGCCACCAAATCCAGCGCTTGATCGTTTTCCGTTTCAATTTGAGTACGAAACCATATTCCTAACTTCAATATCCACTGAAACTCCTCGGCCCCGTAATTCCATCGGTAATTATTGCATATTTTGTGAGCGGGTAAATAGTTGTCCAACGAATTCGCTCCACCATGGGCATGAGCAAACACATGGTCGGCCTGCCACTTTTCTCTGACAGTAATTTTTCCACCACAAATATGACAGCGACGACCCGTCTTTTTTAGAATTTCTTTCCTGTCAGCAGGACTTAGTGAATTTCTAGACTGCCTTGTCAAAGCGTTATTGTTGCGAGAATCGCGACGATCTCTACGCAACACTTTAATATGTTCTACAAAATCTTCCGTGGTCTTAAAAAGGGCATCTGCCTTAGCCATAATTACGCTCCCGTTTTTCAAAAAAATATCTTTCATTTTCCTTACCCTCCCTCGCAATTATACAATCCAAAAACCCGTTTTTTCGCAGAAATCGGGTTTCTTATTTAAGGCTAACCAGCCGCCTCCACGAAAGACTTAAATAACTTCCTCATCTCGGCGCTATCCCTCATCCATTCGGGATGCCATTGCACAGCGACGGCAAACTTGTGCTCCGGGAGTTCGATGCCTTCGATCAGGCCATCAGACGCGAAGGCAGTCGCTTTCAGATTGGGAGCCAAATCTTTGATGCCCTGATGGTGCAAACTATTGACTTGCATCAGCGGCTGGCCCAGAATCTCAGCGAGACGAGTCCCCTCCTCCACGCGGACGGGGTGAGTCAGTGTGGAGCGTGGTTTGTCGTGCTGGTCATGTTGCAGGGCGTTAGGCAATTGGTCGAGAATGTGCGTGTACAGCGTCCCACCGAGGGCCACGTTCATCACTTGCAGTCCGCGACAAATGCCGAGGAAGGGCTTGTCGCCTTCGGCGGCGGCGCGCAGGAGAGCCAACTCAATCGTGTCGCGCTCCGCCTCCACGTCCACGGTTTGATGCGGCTGGCCGGCGAAATGCTCGGGGTCAATGTCCGCGCCGCCGGAAAACAGAATCCCGTCGAGGCGCGAAAAGAGCGAGCGCCAGCCGTCCTCGGGCAGGTCGGGCGGAATCAAAATCGGCACCGCGCCAGCGTCGATTAGCGCGGTCACGTAAGCGCGCATAATCTGCACAACGGGCAATCCGCTTTCGTTGGTCGTGTGGCGGGAGGTGATTCCAATTAATGGGCGGGGCATCTTTTCTTTCTTCTTTCCTCTTTCTTCTTTCTTCGCGTCCTTCGCGGTGAAAGAATCCCAAGAATCAAAAGACCCCAAAGGCTCGCCTTCGGGGTCTCGCTTTTTAGTTGTCGAACTTCTGCTTGAGGCGGGCAGACTTGCCGGTGCGCTCGCGCATGAAGTACAACTGCGCGCGGCGGACGACGTTGTGGCGTTCCACAACGACCTTGTCAATGCGCGGGGAGCGCATCATGAAAGTGCGCTCCACGCCGATGCCGTTGCTGGCCATGCGGCGCACAGTGAAAGCGGCTTCGTTGCCACCTTTGCGTAAGCGGATGACAGTGCCTTTGAATTCCTGGATGCGCTCGCGCTCGCCTTCCTTGATTTTCACATGCACGCTGACGGTGTCGCCGGGGCGCAGAGCGGGGATATTGGGGTTTGCGGCGGCATTCAGAGATGCCATGATTTGATCAGTCATTTTTCTTTATCCTTGCTAGATTATTTTTGTTAAGCGAAGCGGCATTATAGCATACAGGTTAGGGGCGCGGCAAGGCAAATGAGAAATTCGTTTTATGCCACGACTCCCCTCTCCCAGCGGGAGAGGGGCCGGGGGTGAGGGTGAAAATCCGGTTAAAAAAACCAGCGCCGAGGACGGCGCTGGGAGCAAACAGGGTTGTGCCTAAAACTAATTCATCTTGCAGGTAGCGTCGTGGATACCGGACAGCGCGTCCCAAAGTGAATGCGCCATGCGCTCGCAGGCGACGAGGGCCTCGGCTTTTTCGTCAGCAGACAGGGCTTGAATCAGCGCCAGAATCTTCTCAGACTCGTGCCAGTTGACGGAGTGCGCCGCGAAGTAAGGGTCGACAGCCGCGCCAAACTTGTAATGCGCCTTAAGGCCCTCGAGCTTCGACTTGGCCGTGGCGGGTTGCTGAACTTCAAATGCGTACATCGCCCCGAGCGTCGCGGCGCGGGTGGTGAAAGATTCTTTGGCAACGCGCACCAAATCCACGGTCTGATCGAGCGTGGCCTCGGCGCTGAACCCGCCCACAGCGGCGGTGAAGTCCGTCCACATGTCGGCGTGTTCGCGCTCCTCGGCGGCGGTCTCAGCGTCGTTCAAAGTTTCCCAGCCGCGCGGCAGGGTGTTAATGAAGTTGCCGTATTCGCGCGCATAAACTTGCAGGGCTTCCACGGGAAGTGTGCCTGCGCTCCAGGACTGATAAAATGGGTGCGTCAGCAAGTTCCATTTTTCAACAACAGTATCGAGTTCTTTTTTCATTTGAGCCTCCGGTTAAATTTTGGCAATCATACTCCAAATTGTAGAAAACGCAACGGGTAGGCGGGCGCGTAAACAGGTAAACAGGTAAACAGGTAAGCAAGTAAACAAGTAAACAAGGATTAGCAAACACGTGCGTACATGTATACGTGTGTTCCTGTGTACGCCCTTCCACTCATGCAAACACTAAAAAACTGGCTCCCCTCTCTGCTCCTCATGGCGACCATCTTCGCCTTCTCTTCGATTCCCGATGCGAGCATGCCGCATTTCGGGCTGGCTGATTATCTGGTTAAGAAATTCAGTCACGCAATCGGGTATGCTTTGTTGGCCCTTGCAAATTTGCGCGGCCTCGGCGGGGGGAGTTATCGCCTCGCCTGGCTGATGACTGTGTTATTCTCCGCAAGCGACGAGTTCCATCAATCCTTCGTCGCTGGCCGCCATGCGTCCATCATAGACGCGCTGGTCTTCGATAACCTCGGCGCCATTGCAGGTTTGTGGCTCCATCAAATTTTTTCACACAGGATAAACCGATGAACAAAACACTCACACGACGGGATTTTTTAAAGATGACTGCCGCCAGCCTCGGCGGATTGATCGCCGCCGGATGCGGATTGCTCACCCAAACCGCTACGCCCCTCGCCTCAGGCCCGACCGAGGAGGCGGCTTCAGCTTCCCCAAGCGTCCCCTCCGCCCAAGCCGACTCTGGCGCGCCAGACAACCGTCCGCGCACGGCGGAGGTGATTGTTATCGGCGCAGGGATGGCTGGTTTAACAGCGGCCCGCCGTCTGCGCGGACTCGATTACGATGTGATCGTCGTCGAGGGGCGTGATCGCATGGGGGGGCGCACGTGGACAGATTCGCAACTCGGCGTCCCGCTCGATATGGGCGCGTCGTGGATTCATGGCGTCAATAAAAATCCGCTCACTGAACTGGCAGATTCGATTAACGCCGAACGCGTCGTCACAGATTACGACTCGCTCACACGTTACAAAGCCGACGGCACACCGTTGACAAATCAGGAAGACACAGACATTGACGCATTGTTTGAACAATTTTTCGCGCAGGTTGAATTCTGGCAGGAAGATCTTGACGATGATGTTTCACTGCAAGAGGGGTTAAATATGTTCATCAGCAACAAACGCTTTTCAGAGGAGGGCATGCGCAATTTGTTGTACGCCGTCAACACCACGCTCGAGCATGAATACGGCGCAGACGTGAGCGACCTTTCGCTGTGGGAGTTTGATCAAGATGGCGAGCTAAACGGCGACGATGTGATCTTCCCCAAAGGTTATGTGCAACTCGTTGAAGCGCAAGCCGAGGGACTCGATATTCGTCTCAATCAAATTGTGCGCCGCGTGGAATACAACAACGACGGCGTGAAAGTGATCACCGATTCGGGAGAATATTCGGCGCAGGTTGCATTGGTGACTGTGCCGCTGGGCGTGCTCAAGCGCGGAGCCATCACCTTCGCGCCAGCTCTGCCCAAATGGAAGACCGAGTCCATCGGACGCTTGAACATGGGCGTGCTCAATAAATGCTATTTGAAATTCTCTGAAATTTTTTGGGATACAGACAGTCATCTGCTCGGATACGTCTCTGCAGAAAAGGGACAGTGGTGCGAATGGCTCAACCACGCGCCCCTGCTGGGTCAGCCCATCTTGAACGGATTCAACGCCGGAGCGTTTGGTCTCGAAATCGAATCGTGGAGCGACGAGGAAATTGTGGCCTCGGCCATGCAAACATTGCGCACGATCTACGGCGAGTCGATTCCCGACCCTGAGGGCTGGGCCATCACGCGCTGGGGCCACGACCCGTTTGCCTTCGGCTCGTACTCGCACATCCCGCCCTTCGCCAGCGGAGAGGACTACGACGCGCTGGCCAAACCCGTTGGAAATATATTTTTCGCCGGCGAAGCCACGCACCGCGACTTTCCGTCCACGGTGCATGGCGCGTACCTCTCGGGCATCCGCGCGGCGGACGAGATTGAGGAGGAGTGGAAGTAGACAGGGAAACACGTGACAGGCCTTGCTAACAAAAGATGACAACGCTGTGCGTTGTCATCTTTCATCTTTCATCTTTCGTTCCCCGTCTTTTATTCAAACTCCAACTCAAACTCCTCGTCCTCTTTGAACTCTTCGAGCGTTTGAATGTCAATGTCGCTAAACAACGAATCTTGTCGCGCTTCGACGCGATAGCGTTTTACCAATTCGAGCAACGCCAAAAACGTGACGACGATCTCCAGTCGCGTTGGTTTCTCGCCAAGTAATCCGCGAAAAGTCGCGCCCGTTTCGCCGCGCAGACGATGCACAATCATCTCGATCTTTTCGCGGATGGTAATCTTCGGCGCGGAGATGACGGTGCCCAGAGACTGCTTCTCGGCTTCGCGGGCAAACACGCGCATGGCTGAGTCAAGCAGGTCGGCTAACGTAATATTTGAGAGATCTAATTTAGCTTCCACTTTGGGCGGCGGCGCGACGCGCAGGAAGGTGCGCAAATTCAGATCGAGTCGTTCTTCGAGCCAGCCGCCGATTTCTTTGAAGCGTTTGTAGATGCGCAACTGCCGCGCCAGTTCTTCGGCGGGATTTTCTTCGCCCACTTCGCGCACAGGCGGACGCGGCAGTAACGCTTCTGATTTAATCTGAATCAATTTCGCCGCAATCACGAGGAACGAGGAAATTTCGTCCGCGCTGGCCTGCTCCAAAGAGCGCACGCGTTGCAGATATTGGTCCGTCACCTGCGCCAGCGACACGGCGGTGATGTCCATCTCGGCGCGCTCGATCAGTTCGAGCAGGAGCGCGAGCGGGCCTTCGTAGACAGGCAGGTTAACATTGATCGGGGGTTGCAGGGCGGATAGCATAACGGGCGGGATTATAACATTCGGACTCGTAGCGCGACATTTATGTCGCTCCTGATGACGGGCGGCATAAATGTCGCGTTACAAACTATAATCTGCGCATGGCAAAACTTACTCACATCGATTCGCAAGGCCGCGCGCGGATGGTGGACGTGGGCGATAAACCTGTCACGAATCGCGTCGCTGTGGCGAAGGGCGAAGTACACATGACTCGCGCCACGTTTGACTTAATCCGCGACGGGCAAATGAAAAAGGGCGACGTGCTGACCATCGCGCAGATCGCCGGAATCAGCGCGGCCAAGCGCACCTCGGAGCTGATTCCGCTGGCCCATGCGCTGGCCCTCTCGAAAGTAGACGTGGACCTCGTCCTCGACGAGTCGCTCCCGGGCGTGGTCATCACCGCGACGGTCAAGACCTCCGGCCAAACCGGCGTGGAGATGGAGGCGCTGACCGCCGTCTGTGTGGCCGCGCTGACAGTCTACGACATGGCCAAGGCCGCCGAGAAGACGATGCGCATTCAGAATATTCGTCTGGTTGAAAAACGCGGCGGTCAGAGTGGGGATGTGCTGAATGAGTAAAACGGGCGAGATTTATCTCGCGTTATCGCCACGGCGCGATAATCAGGGCGGTCAATTCGTCTGCGGCGTGACCGAGATAAGAGAGGCCCCACGATTCTGAAATTGTCTTGAGCAAAGAATAATGGCTGTATGGCGTGGGGTCTTGAAATCCATTTTTGACTTGCGGTGAAATTAATATCGTGGCCACTCGTCCGCCAGCCTCTTCGGGGAGGCCGCAACAGGAATGGTTGCCCTGGCCCTCGTCCCAGGTGAGGATGATGAGGTAGGGTTCGTTTGTCGCATCGAGGGCGGGCATAAGCGTGGACAGTTGCATGTTGAGCCAATCGTCTGCGACGCGCAGGGTGCAGTCGTGCGCGGAATTACACAAGTTGGGGGTGATGAAAATGAAATTCGGGAGGGCACCCGCTTCGAGGTCGGTTTGGAGGCGAGGGAGGGGCAAAACGCTTTTCGCACAGCGATCCGCATCCAGTCGAATCGAGTCGAAATAAATAAATGGATTGTGTTTCATCACGTAATTAACTTTTGAGCCGACGAAGCAGGGGGAGGGCATGTCTTCTTGATAGGTGGCCCAGGTGCGGCCGCTGGCTTCGATCAGATCGGGCAGGCTGGGGGCGTTGATAAAACAATCTTCGCAGTTGCGATTGATTCCAAATGTGTCGCCGCCAATCATGGAGAGATAGTTGGGCAGGCTGGCTTGCGCGACTGCGTAATGTTGACTGAGCAGTGTGTAGCGCGAGGCGAGGTCGTTGAACACCGGCATTAAGCGGTTGCCGATGACGGTGCCAAATTCCTTGTTTTCAAAGACGATGATGACGATATGTTTGAAATCAGGAACAAGGGGCGCAGTGGTGACGGTGGGCGGGACGGATGGCATCGCTGTTGCGCTGGGGAGAATGGCGCGGGTCGGCACAGGAGTCGGGGTTAGGCCGGGCGCTTGTTGTGCGCAGGAAGCAAGCAGGGACAGGCAAAGGAAAGCGATAAGAAAGTGACGCATAAAAGCCTCCGTTATGATTTTGCCATAAATTAATTTTACGGTTGTTGTATTATAGGCGCATGACAACGCGCCGCGCCCCGAGCAAAATGATTCCGCGCGCCTTTCCGGGTATTAAACCCGCCGAGGTGGAGGAATTGATTTCAAATTGTGAAGTGAAGTCTTATGCCGCTGGGGCGGTGTTGTGCCGCGAGAACGGGCTGGAGAGCACCTTTTACATGATTTTGGAGGGGGAGGTGCAGGTGACCAAGCTGATCAACGCGACTGAGATGCGTTTATTGAAGACGCTTTACCCGGGCGATTTTTTTGGTGAGATGGCGCTGATTCACAACTCGCCGCGGGCGGCCACGGTGACCGCGATGAATCAGGTGGTGGTGCTTGAGCTGGACAAACGCGGCTTTGACCGCGTGCTGGAACGTTCGAGCAGTGTGGCTATGGCCATGGTGCGCGAGATCAGCAGTCGCTTGCGCGAGAACGACGAGATGGCGATTGAAGATTTGCGCATCCGCGCGAGTGAGCTGGCGCAGGCCTATCAGAAACTGGCCGAGCAGGATCTGGCGCGCCGTGAATTTTTAACCAACATCGCCCACGAATTGCGCACCCCGCTGATGACGGCCAGCGGCTATTTGAAATTGTTGCAAAAAGGCGCCATCACTGGCGAGCAATTGGGCACAGCGGTAGACACGGTGGAGCGCAATGTGGAACACATTGTGGCGCTGGTGAACGATATTCTCTTTTTGCAGGAAATGGACCTGGTGCTTTCAGAGTTCCAGGCGCTAGACCTGGGTCAAATATGTCGCAACGTGGTGGATAAATACAAGCACACAGCCGCAGATCAAAATGTTTCGCTTAGCCTGCGCGGAGATGACAGCAAATTGTCTTTGCCCGGCGATGCGCGTTCACTGGAGCGCGCGCTTTCGGCGCTGGTGGATAATGCCATCAAATTCAGTCCGCGCGGAGGGGATGTGGAGGTGCGTTTGGCCGCAGAAAACGGAGATGTGCATCTAAGCGTGCAAGATCACGGCATCGGGATCTCGGCGGATATTCGTCCACAAATCTTTGACCGCTTCTATCATCTTGAGCGCCACGGTGGCGAATTGTTTAGTGGGCTGGGGCTGGGGCTGTCGATTGCGAAACAAGTCATCGAACAGCATCACGGAAAGCTGGAAGTGGAAAGTGAAGTTGGGCGCGGCAGTATCTTCCAAATGGTTTTTAAAGGGGCGGGGGCGGGCATCGGTCAGTAACTCTTATCCGTCGCTAAGGCGCCGCCACGTGCGCCGTTATTTAAGTGGGGAAAATCAGTTTATAATCCGCTTTCTCTACCGCACAAAATTCCAAAATCTAGCCGCCAGCCCGCTAAGGCAGGTGCCAGGGAGAAAATCTTTAAAACTTGGCGTTCTTTCCCGCAGAACATTGGGACGATGTGCGCTTTTGGCGGTAAAAAATGTCATGTATGGTAGAGAAATTCGCTTAAAATTTTGGTGCCAAACAAGGAGATTTAAATCATGAAGCAAGCTTTTCGAGTATTCGCTGGCGCGAGCATTGCAGTACTTACCCTGACTGCCTGTGCGAAAACCACTCCGACCGGCGCCCCGCTTTTGCCGGGCCAGACGCCGACAGTGGTATTGCCCAGCGCCGCGCCGAACGCCCCGTGCAACAACGAATATTTTCCAGCGCGCAAGGGTGCAACGTGGACTTACGCCAGTTCGGGAAGCCCATCTGGCGCGTTTAGTTTCCGCAAAGGCATCGACGAAGTTCGCCCAGATCAGTTTTCAGTAGGCGTCAACGTGAACGGAAAAACCATCCACGAAACATGGCTATGCCAGCCCGAAGGATTGGTTGCGCAAAGCATGGTGCTCATGGATGCCGCCAGCCTGCTTGCGCTGGACAAGTTCAGCGAATTGCAAGTCACGAACGTTAGCGGATTGAACATGCCGCCGGACATTACCGCCGGTGCAAGTTGGAGCATTTCTTATGATGTGCAAGGCGCTGAGAAAGACCAGACCGGAGCGGTCATCGCGACCATGACCGGCCAGGTGATTATTTCCTACACCGCCACCGGCAAGGAAAGTGTCACCGTCCCGGCTGGCAGTTTTGAGGCCATGGCTGTTTCTGTGAGCAGTGTTATTAATTTCAGCGTTGTGCAGGCTGGCGGCACCAGCAACATCAGCGTCAACAGCGACTATATCGCCTGGTTCGCTGCGGGCGTTGGCTGGGTCAAATCTTCGGGAACCGGCACGCTGGGGAGCTCAGAATATTTCGAGACCATCGAGTTGCAAGCCTTCAGCATCCCCTAAAAAAACGGGGGCGAGAAATTTCTCGCCCCCGTTTTTTATTTTGTAAACACCACGCGCAATTTTTCCTGCGCGTCATAATAAGAACGTGCGCTAAAGGGTGACTCAAATTCAGACATGCCGCGCAGACGATTCAACAGCACCGCCACATCTTCCACAAGCGGATAATTATTGAGCAGCGACAGGGGCATCCACTCAGCCTGCCCCTCTGCCGAGGGGCTCGGCTCGCCCGATTCGGATTCGCCGCGAAAGACAAACAAGCAGACTCCTGTCCGCCCGCCCGCGTCGACGATCACTGTCCCCGCGAGCCGCAACGCGGACCTCAGGCCGGTCTCCTCGAATAACTCGCGATTCGCCGCCGTGAGCGCATCCTCGCCCTGCTCGATGTGTCCGCCCACGCCGTTGTACTTCCCGGCCCACAGACGTTTCGTGGGCGCGCCCTTCAACAGCAAAACGGACTCCCCGCGCGTCAAAAAAATCAACACGCGGGGGATGACGGTGAAACGGTCGGGGGTGATACCCTGGTCTGATTGAGGCATGGGATATTTCCATTCAAGTTGATACTATAATCGTAACTGCTCACACAAAATCTGATTGAAGCAAAAAAGGTAATACAGGCGTGCCAATCAACTGCGTCAATTTTTGAAAGGCGTTCTCGCCGTTGC
>VFKQ01000212.1 GCA_009885445.1 Anaerolineaceae bacterium
AGTTGAGGCTGACATTGGCCGAGTAGACCCAGCCGATATTGCCGGGGACGCCGACATAATAAATTTGAATCCAGTCACCGCCCGGGGAGCGGCCCAACGCGGGGGCGGACTGTCCTTGAAACAGGATGCCAATCTTGGGGTAGAAAAATGAACTCGGCCCGGAGCGCACGTTGACAAACTCCTGGTCGATGTTGACGGTGATGAAGGGGCCGGCGGCGGTGCCCGTCACCGTGGGGACGGAGCCGGTCGGTTGTTGGGCGCCCGCTTTGAGCGCGGACTGAGGCGCGAGCAGAGTCGCTGTCAGCGCGGCGAGGGCGATGAATCCAAGCAAGAGTCTAAATCGAATTTGAGTCATGAGTCCAATCTTTTTTGGGGAGTGGCGGGATTATAATCCAAAGCATGGACAGAAAATTTTTTCACGGCGCACTCACACCTACCGCGGTGGCGGGACAATTATTGGCGGAATTTAATCGCGTGAACCTGCGCGCGCAGGCGATGGGCGGCGACGAAAAAATGATCGTGCAAATCGCCACGCGGCCGGGCGCGATGTCTGGCGGCGAGACGGCGCTGACGGTGACGATTGATTCTGCGCCGGACGGCGTGATGGTGCAGATGGGCGAGCAGGCCTGGGTGGGCACAGCGGCGAGCCTGGGCTGGACGGCGCTGACGGCGTTGCGCAACCCGCTTTCGTTGTTTGGGCGCATTGACGATATCGCGCAGGACATCGAAAATTTGCAATTGACCGAAAATATTTGGAAGGCCGTGGCGCGCGCCGCGCAGGCTGTGGGCGCGTCACATAAATTGTCGGAGCGTTTGAGCCGCGTGACTTGCGCGTATTGCCTGACTGCGAATCCGGTCGGCGAACCATCCTGCATCGCCTGCGGCGCACCGCTGGGAAATTCGCAACCTGTGATGTGCGGGAATTGCGGGTTTGTGGTTTTGCGCGGGGAGTCGGTTTGTCCAAATTGCGGGGAGAAGGTTTAGGTATTTACCACAAAGGACACAAAGAGCACAAAGTTTTATCATTGAACAGCAAAAGTTTTCGCCCGTTCGTGGCATCGTGTTCACAAATCTAGAGACGGGCGTCTGCCCGTCTCGTTTTTTAACCCTTGACTCTATGGGGGGGGGGCCGCGCTATAATACGCACAGCGATTCAATAATAGAGAACGGGTGGCTTTCACCAGCCCCTCTGTGACTATAATGATGAGACACTGGTACCCAATAGTTTAGTGTGCA
>VFKQ01000234.1 GCA_009885445.1 Anaerolineaceae bacterium
CCTTGCGCCGTCCTCGGCGCAAGATTTACTCGCAAAACGCCGCCGAGGACGGCGGCTTGAGCCTATGTAATTTAGACTTCATGTACGGTAGAGAAATAAATCATGGCGTAGCAGTAGGTGTCGGGGACTTCACAGCCGTACCAACTACTTTAATCACGACTGAAAGATTCGTGCCGAAGAATCCGCCTTTGTCATCCATCAGACGCCAAACGCCGCTGGCGTCACCTGCGGCGGCGGGCGCAACCATATTCACAGTGACTTCCACTTTCTCGCCAGGTTTCACTTCCTTACCAATGGTCACTGCCTGGCCGCCCATGGGACCGCCATAGCCAAAGCCAGCTTTAAAAGCGGCGGTCCAAGTGCAAGTACCTGTATTAAGCACGAGCCAAGTCTTGGAGAAGGTTTGGCCGGGAGCCATCACAGTCCCGTCGGGAACGGTGACGTCGGAAACGTAGGCCGAGTTGTTGCAAGAACTCGTCGGCGCAGAGACAGCAGTGCTGCCGCCAAGAATGGTCAACGTGGCAAAAGCCGTATTCGTGGGCGGCGGAGCCAGGGTTGCAGTGGCCGTGGGCTGAGCAAAGGCCGTCATCGTCAGGCCCATCGAGAAAGTGGCGATGGCTTGTTGCGCGACGGCGTTCACGTCCACAGGCGTGGGCGTGGGCACGTCAGCCGCTTTCGGACCGCAAGCCGAAAGTGCGACAGCGAGAAGTAACACGGTGGTGGTTAAGAAAGATTTGGTTTTCATGGTGCCTCCAGATTTAAAGTGTTGCGATTATAACGCGCAGAGTAGCCTGCTTCATGCCAGAGAGCAGGGTCGTCCATTAACGATGAATAAGAGTTTTTGGTTCCAAATTGCGTTGGATTCGTACCAGAATTTTCAAACTCTGAGCGTACCAAAACGCAAAGAGCCAGCCGCGAATTTACCCTATGTCGCTAAATTCGCGCGGGTTATTTTAAGAGTAGCGAAAATTCGCGTAATCTGCGGCAAATATGTTTTCGTAATCAACGCTGGCAATGGCATTCGCTGAGCCAAGGATAATAAGTTTAGCCACGGAAGTTCCTATTGTAAGATGGCGCAAGCAATTGAAACGAAACGACAGAGGATGATGGGCGTGACATAAACTTCAATAACCGCCGCAACGGCCAGCAATGGAATGACCAAACCAACCAAAACACGCGCCCAATCGGCGAGCGCTTCGATGAGGATTTCACCAATGGTGCGCTCGGTTTGCGGGGTGACCAGCGCCAAACCGATGCGCAAAACAGCCGCAGTGGAAAGAAGAAGCGCGGGCAATTCAAATATCCCATGCGGGAAAATTCCCACAAAAAATAAAAGTGTCGGCTCATAACCAAATAAACCGGCGGCGCTGAGCACCACGCCAATTAAGCTGATATTTACGAAAAAGATGAGCGCGCCAAGAATGCCGAAAGTAAAAACGCCAAGCATGGCAATCACCAGAGTGGCGCGTAAATTGTGCAGGAAGATCGTGGGCGCATTGAATTGCAGCGCGGCATCCTCCCAACCCAATACACTCCCCAGAGATTCACGAAAATCGACGCCGGACTGCGGCCCTTGCGTGATCGTAGCGGGCAAGTGAGAACTTGTCCATTGAAACGAAAATACGTAAGTCAAAATCGAAATGGCAATCAGAATCAACGCTGGCATGGCTAACTTTTTCAATGTCACGCGATACAAGCCAGCATACCACGCGCGCGCAGACTGCGCGCCCTGCGTGAAATGCGCCCGAAAAGCACGCAATACCCAACGCAGATTTAAGCCATCTAATTCCCTACCCAGCAAGTATTCACGTTGAAAGTGCGCCAGGCCCAGGCGCACAAACAGCGCGGATAGCATCATTACGGCCAGCACCACATACCACATGATATTTACGTCATCCCAAAAGAGCAGCCAACTTTCAGCTTGCATCAAAAATGTGACCGGCACCACAATAAATGACGCCAGCAAATTTGCGGCTTTCACCGAAGTAGATTGAATTGAAAACACCACCGCGGCGCTGACCATCAACACGGCGTGTCCTAAAGTGAGGAAGAGCAATTGCAGAATCAAACTGAACGCAGGCATGTTCAAGTTTTGTTTTGAGACCAAAACCAAAAAGATTGCGATAGAGGTCAGGCTGGAAAGCACAGGAGGCAGGATGCCCGCCAGCAATTTACCTGTGTACAACTGCCAGTCTTCGAGCGGACTGCCGAGGAGCGGCTCGATGGTCCCGCGCTCTTTCTCCCCAACGAAAGATTCTAACGCGCCGAGTAACGAGATGGTCAACGGAAAGAAGCCAATGATTAAAATGGAAAATGGCACCAGCCGGTCTACAATTAAATCTCCGCCATATTTATTGACAAAAGTCACCACCTGATAGGCGATGGCGTTCATCACAAAAGGGAAACCCAAAGTGAGAACCAACAGCGGGCCAAGGATGCGCCAATCGCGCAGTTGATCGCGCAATTCGCGGCGGCTGATCAACCAAATGGGTTGCAGTTTTTCCCACATCGTTAAGCCTGCGCTTTCAGCAGATGCGCGGCTTGCGCGTCTGTCATCAATTTGAGGTAAGCCTGTTCCAGCGAGCGCGGCGTTTCCTGCATCGAAATCATCGCCGCGCCGCGCGCCGACAAATTACGCAGAATCAGCGGGTTCGACTCGCGCGGATTTTGCACCTGCACACGCAAATATTCGGGCGTGCGCTCAAGCAACGTCACACCCACGGGAAGCTCGGGCGCCTCATTCCACGCTTGGGCAAAATGGATTTCATATTCGCTGGGGCCAAGAGTCTGACGCTTCAACTCCTCCACCGAGCCGCTGACCAAAATCCGTCCGCGATAAATGACGGCCACCACGTCGGCCAGGGCTTCGGCTTCGGCCAAATTGTGTGTGCAAATAATTGTCGTGCGCTGGGATGATTTAAGGCTGGCGATCTGGTCGCGCACCAGCCGCGCGCTCTCGGGGTCCATAGCCGAGGTGGGTTCGTCCAAGAGGAGCACGGGCGGGTTGTGCATCAGCGCGCGCGCCAGAGCCAGTTTTTGCTTCATGCCTTTTGAGTATTCCCCCACCCTGCGCGACGCGGCCTCCGTCAGACCGAAATATTCCAACTGACGATTACGCGTGGCGATGATATTGGCCGGGCTTAATTTGTAAAGCGCGCCAAAAAAGTCGAGATATTCCATCGCGCTCATGCGTGTGTAAATACCATGTTGCTCCGTCAACACGCCCACCGAAGCGCGCACTTGCGCTCCCTGCGTCAACACATCGTAACCGTTAACTCGCGCCCATCCGCGCGTGGGTTGCAAAAGCGCGGTGAGCATGCGCACAGTGGTCGTTTTGCCCGCGCCGTTCTGGCCCAGCAATGCCAATATCTGGCCGGGTTGAACAGTGAGCGAAACGCCGTCTACTGCAACGAAGTCATTAAATTGTTTTCCCAGTTCAGATGTCTCTATCATTGGATTCTCGATTTTTTGAATAGCGCTGGACATAAAAACCCAGCGGCCCTCTATCCGCGCTGAAGGCGGGTTAGCCCTGCCCGCGGCGATGACGGATAAACAGCGCCGCCGCCGAAACCAGCGCCACCACGGCCATGAAAGTTTGGTTGGCATTCAGGCCGCCGAGTTGCGAGGCGTCGAGGCGTAGGAAATCCAGCAAAAAGCGACCGACGGGATAGATGATCAGATAGGTTAGAAACAAATCGCCAGGCTTGAGGCGGTCTTCGTAACGCTTCGTCAGCCAGAGCAGGAAGAACATGTTGCCCAAATTCCACAACGACTCGTAGAGGAAGAGGGGGTGAAAATATTCGTAGTCCGCGAACCCGCTCACACGGTGGAAAGGATCGATGTAAATTTTCCAGGGCAGATTCGTCGGGGCACCGTAGAGTTCCTGGTTAAAGTAATTGCCCCAGCGTCCAATCGCCTGACCAAGCGCGAGGGCGGGCGCGGCAATGTCGGCCCACTCGGCAAAGTTTAGTTTATGTTTGCGTGTGTAGGAACGCAAAGCGATAGCCCCGCCGATTACCGCGCCGGGGATACCCAGCCCGCCGAGACGGATATTAAATAAATCGAACGGGTGTGTGAGGTAATGCAAAGTGGTGTAACCTTGCGCAATCGAAGAGGGCGGCGGCGTAAAAACATGCCAAAGGCGCGCGCCCAGAACTCCGCCGATAATTAAATAGATGAGCAGGTCCCAAACTATTTCGGGGTCTCCGCCGCGGCGTTTCACTTCACGTCCCGCCAGCCATGCACCAGCCACTGCGCCCAGCATGATCACCACGCCGTAATATGCGAAGATTCTATTCCATTGGCCTTGCGCAAAGTAATACAGTCCATCTGATAAAAATTGGATGTTATCCATTTTCTTTTTTCTCTCCTAGTTCTTTTTTGTATTTTTCGTGCGCCTGTTTGCGCACATAAAAAATGCGTTGTAGCGCAGTGAAGTTGGCCAGCAAGGCGATGGCCCAAATGGCGACATAGGGTAAATTAAAAGTGAGCGCGGGAGCCAGCACAAGGTAGCGCTCCACGCGAGTTAAGAAACCAACCTTGGCAGAAAAGCCCACGGCTTCGGCGCGCGCCTTCACATACGAAACCAGCACTGTCCCTGCCGCCGCGGCAAAGGTGACCACAGAGGCAAGCGCGTCGCCTTGCTCTGAAAAATAATACAACAAGCCGCCCAGGATGGCGAGTTCGCCATAGCGGTCGGTCACCGAGTCGACGAATGCGCCCCATTCGTTCGCGTCGCCGCGCAAGCGGGCCATGGCGCCGTCCAGCGCGTCAAACGGCGTGGAGATGAGCATGAACACGCCGCCGAGAGTCATCTGGCCCTGCGAGACGTAATACGCGCCGACAAAGTTTCCGGCCAGGCCGAGGATGGTCATCATGTTGGGCGTGATGCCGATGGCTGTAAAAAATTTTGCCAGCGGGTCAATAATCCAACGAAACCAAATTCGCATGCGGTCGCTAAATTCAATGCTCTCAGTAGGCACGACATTATCCAATAGCGTAAATCCTTTCTAACAAAGATGGGCGGGATGATACTACACAAAGGGGCGATTGAAGTCGCCACTACAATTACGAAGCCGATACTTCGACAGGCTCAGCACATCGCCTTCGTCGGCTGGACGAGTCCGCGAAGGCGGACTTTGCACTGGTTGTGGCGACTTCAGTCGCCCACTATTCTTCTTCGAGATCGTCGAGCGGCTCGACCAAAACTTCGCGCTCACGCCCCCCGCCCTGAGAGGGTCCAACGACCCCCATGTCTTCCAGCTGGTCGAGCAGACGCGCGGCGCGCGGATAGCCCACACGCAAGCGACGTTGCAACAACGAGGCCGAGGCGCGCTGACTGCTACGCACAATGCTGACGGCCTGCTCTACCAACCCATCGTCTTCGTTCTCGTCGGGTTCAGTGAGTAGTTTTTCCCATGGGGCTAGTTCCTCGCTGTAAGTGGCCGTCTTCTGCCAGTGACTGATTAACTTTTCAATCTCCTGATCGGTGATGATCACCCCCTGCGCACGCACGGGGTTGCCAACTTCGGGGTTGAGGAAGAGCATGTCGCCGCGCCCAAGAAGCGATTCGGCGCCGACGGTGTCGAGGATAACGCGCGAGTCTATGCCCGAGGACACAGCAAAAGATAGACGCGCCGGAAAGTTTGCTTTGATCAGACCCGTGACCACATCTGTGGAGGGACGTTGCGTGGCCACCACTAAATGGATTCCGGTGGCGCGCGCCATCTGTGCGAGACGCACGATATTATGTTCAGTTACATCCGGCGCAGACATCATCAGGTCCGCGAGTTCGTCAATGATGACCACGATGCGCGGCAAAGGCGTCACGCCTTCTTTGCGTTTGGCTTGTTTACGATTGTAGCCGTCAATATCACGCGCGCGCGCAGACTCAAGCAAACGATAACGATGCTCCATCTCCACCACGATCCAGCGCAGAACACCGAGGATGCGTTGAATGTCCGTCTCCACTTTGCCCAGCAAATGTGGCAGGCCGTTGAAACGAATCAACTCGACCATCTTTGAGTCGATCAACACCAGGCGCAAATCTTCGGGGGTGTTATTAATCGCCAGACACGCGGCAATGGCGGTGATGCAAACGGATTTTCCTGAACCGGTGGAACCCGCCACGAGCATGTGCGGCATGCGCGCCAGGTCCGCCACGAGCGGGTGCCCCGACACGTCGCGTCCCAACGCAATAGCCAGCGGCGAAGTGATTTTATGAAAAGCGTCTGTTTCGAGAATCGGACGCAGGCGCACCACCGACGTGCGCGAATTCGGCACTTCGATACCCACATAGGCTTTGCCCGGCACCGGCGCTTCGATGCGCAAACGCTCCGCAGAAAGCGCGAGGGTTAAATCTTTTTCGAGCGAGGCAATTTGAGCCACACGCACTTTCATCATTTGCGGGTCATCTTCATTCGTGCCGGGTTTTTTGATGAAGCCGGGTTGCACCGCAAACTGCGTCACCGTTGGCCCGATGCGATAGCCGATCACTTCTGCGGGAATGCCAAACTCTGAAAGAGTCTTCATGATTAATCCGGCCACCTGGTTAATAGTGCGCTCGTCACTGCGCACAGATTGGTCGGCGAGGAAAATGCTCAGGGGCGGCAATCGCTCTGAGCGCGGCTGGGCCTTCACGGGTTTTGAATCTTTGGAGTCTTGCGATTTTAGCGAAGTGCGAAATTCGGCTGGCAGTGGCGTGGAACGCTTTTTTTGTTCGCGCGGCTTTGCGTCGGCGCCAGATTCTTCGGCGGTTTGCGTTGAAGTTGCGGGCGCCGACATCGAAATAGAATCGGGCGACTCTCCAGCGAGCACACGCAGGCGAGACTCGATGCGCGCCCAAATTTTGAAGGCGCTCATCGTAAATAGAATCCACAACACGAAGAGGACGAGCGGCCCGCCGATGGATCCAGCGATCGGGCTGAAAAGCAGATTAAACGTGCGCAACATTGCCCAGCCGAGGCGGCCTCCGTCTAAGCCGAGTTCTGCTCGGGGGAGCGAATTGCCCCCAAGAACGGCAAGCAGGCCCAAGGTCCAGAAAGAGGCGAGCTCAATAGACAGAATCCGCCACAAGCCCAGCGAGTCGCTTGTGCGGCGTAAAAGTCTAAATCCAAAAATGGCAATGCTGGCAATGACGAGGTACGCGCCCCAGCCAAGCCAGGTCTTAATCAGCGTTGCCCAAGGCGTGAGTAGAATTCCACCGGTGAGGCCCCACACTGCGAGCAGGGACATGAGCGCAAAGGCAATCAACAACACGCCGCCCGCGTCGCGCAGGAAACGGCCAAAGTGCGCGTTGAAGTTGGACAGACGCTCGAGCCAGTCGTTGCGCGGCGGTTCGTTTTGTGTGGGTGAGGAAAAATTTTTGTTCATGTCTGCCGCTCGGTTTCCATTTCGTGAATGGCGCGGGCCACGGCTTCGACGGCGACGCGTTGCTTGCGATACAGGTCGGCTTCAGAGAGTGCAAGGCGCGATGCCACTTCGCGGACTTTGCGGCCTTCGATAAATTTCATTTCGAGGATGTTGAACAAAATCCATTCGCTGGTGAAGCGACGGTCACCGACGGGTTTCACTTGATCCACTGCTTTGCGTAAAAATGCGCGCAGGGCGTTGGCGGCGTTGCCTTCGTGTTCGTCGAGCAAGTCCTGCACGACAGCCAAACGAATGAGCGGACTCGCAGTAAGTTTTGGTCCGCCCCAGTAATGACCGAGGGCGTCTTTGACCCAGTTAGACACGTCTGACTCGGGCGGCAGATTTTCGGCCAGCAGATTCACACGGCTATCGTAGCGACCGAAAGCGCGCAAGCGTTGGAGCATTTCCACTTTGGGTTGCAAGTCTTCGAGCGAGCGGAAGACACGCTGTTGCAGTTGACGGTCTTCGAGGGCCAGACCGGCGCGCGCGGCGAGCAACCACAAGGCTTCGCGCTGGTCGGCATCGAGGGGTTGTTCTGCGGAATGTGCAACGCCGAGCAAGCCGAGTAGCGGCGGGATGTCGTCGTGGTCCATTTCGGGTTGGCGGCGCAAATGCAGTGGCAGAATTAAAAAACCAGACCAGGTGAATTCACGCTGTAATGGCGACGCAGGCCGCGCGGCTTGCCCGTCTTGCAGAACCTGCAATACATCTGTCAAATTATTTGAGTCGAGCAGGTTGCGGTTGCCCATGGTGACAATTAGCGAAAGGTCAGATTCGTCGAGGGCGGCCACGAAAGCCGCTGGCGATTGGAGCAGGTCACGTACTGCGGCGAGCACATTTTCGAGGAACTGTTGCAAGTCTCCGCGAGTGAGCAGACGCTCTTCGATATTTTGCAAAATACTTAATTCAGTGCGGTCACGGCCAAAGAATAAAGCTCGTTCCCACACAGGCGCGGCGAGGGTGATGAGATGCTCGAGCAGAAGAATGCTGACGACGACAACGAGCGGCACAAAGGCGTTATAGGCTGAGCCAAAATATTCGCCGCCGCGCCGCACCACCGTCATCAAGCCGAGGGCAATGGAGGCCACAGCCGGCCCACGCAGAATCCATTTAAAGAGGCGCGTCTTCACCACGCGGTCGGGCCATGAGACGCCGAAGAAAGCCACGGCATAAGCCATGACGACGACCAGCGCGCCGACGATTAAATTTATCAGCGTGACCGCGATCCAAAACTCAAGCGGGTGACGGGCCGCGACAGACGAACCATATAAAAGAAATGGATAGCAACCCAAAGCGGGGGCGGTGGCTCCAGCCATCAGGTAAACCATGCGCCGCCGACCGGCACGAGTCAGCATGCGCGAGTAAGCGCGCGAAAAATTAACTGCGGCCCAAAGCATGATAATCACGTAATAAACAGTGAAGACTTCCGTCCATGCGGTGCGCGTGAGATACGGGGCAGGCTGTCCGCCAGCGATGATGGGGCCGAGCAATTTTCCGGAGGAGAGTAGAAGCAGGAAGCCGGCAGAGATCAAATACACTAATCGGACGGCGGCCCGTCGTCGTCCGCGCGAGGGGCGGCCTGCGGTAACGAGCAAGGCGTCGGAGAGGTGTAAGTATGCGGCGGGCAGGAAGGCGATGCCGATCCATTGCAGGCGCAGGAGCAGGTCTATGCCCCATAGCGGGGTGTCGGCGCTTTGCAGTGTTTCGGCGGTGAAGACAACCACCACCCCCAGAAGAATTAGCGCAAAGGAGCGCGCCACACGGTCGCGCAGGTTAAATGACAAAGCATAGAGGAACAGCGAGAAGGCCGTGATGGCAATGCCCGCCGTAAGGATTTGATTGAAAGTTTGGATGCCTGTTAGCAGGCCGTCGGTCCATCCGTTAAACATGGGGGTTAGGGGGTTGGATAGTTGGATAGTTTGATAGTTGGCTTGAAACTACGTAACTACGAAACTATCTAACTACAAAACTACGTAACTAAATTACAAAGAGCGTCCAAAAAACAAAGCGACATCGTGATTGGCGTAGTAATGGTCATTATAACCGCAGTACTCGAGGCCAAATTTTTGCGCCATACGAATGGCGGGCTGGTTCTTGGCCTGCGCTTCAAACATGAGCATGCGACTGCCGCGTTGGACAGCCCATTCCCCCACTCTGGCCAACAGCGCCGAGCCAATGCCTGCTCGACGATGCGCTGGCGAGACCACCAAATCAGTGACCCAGGCCACTGTGGCGCGGCTTTGTTCTGTCACAACAACATAGCCCAGCGCCTCGGCGTCGAGAGCCACCAGCACTGCGGCTTTGAACTGCCATTCATCGGCCAGTGAATAGGGATTACGCGGATACTCCACAAAGATGGGACGTGGCAAACGCACTTCGCGCAAGGTCGTCGAAATCTGATCAGGCTCGCGGCGCAAGTCTAATTGCCAGACGTATTCACTTTTGCAAGTGTGGTCAATACCCATCAGGCGCGGCAGGTCAGTGGAAACAGCGGGACGAATTTGAACAGGCATCGAAATTATTGTCCTTTGATTCGGATGGGGATGATGCAGGGTGTGAGCGCGAGTCCCTGATTATCGGTGACGACCAGACGCAAGAGGTAGTCGCCGGGTGTAAACACAGACGTGTTGAGCGAACCGAGGGTTTCGTTTTTGTGCGGGTCGCTGGCGGCGTAGATGGTGGCCCAAATGTCGGAGCCGGGCAGGGAAATTTCGTATTTATAAAAACCGAAGTTGCCCACATCTACAGAGCCGATGATTTCGACAATGCCGCGGATTTCTGCGCCGGGCCTCGGCGAGGTGATCTCGAGCCGCCCGGGCACACATCCGGCAGACCCGGCAATGGTTGGAAGTGGAGCGGATGTACCCAAGGCGTTGAGTTGGGTAGCCGGCGCAAGCGCCGTCGGGCCGGCGAGAATATCCAGCGTGGGCGTTAATAATAACGATGAAGCGGGCAAGCCCGGCACGATGAAAGTGGTGATCGAAAATTCAGCGCAGGCCACGACCAGGATCAGAACAGTGACAGCGATCCAGCGCGACAGTTTACGCATGGCGATCTCGCGCTCGAGACCGAAGTAGGATTCGCGCCACTCTCTCCACGCCTTCCACAAATAGCGTGTGGAAAAAAGCGCGCCGATGGCCAGGCCAATATAAATGACAGGGAAAATCCTGGCGAGGGTGATGAAGATGAGGTCCACTCGATTTCGGCCCTTTATTTACAACGCGCGCAAAACGCCGCGAATAATCTTCTCCATCTTGGGGGTGATGACGCGGCCCGCTTCCATCACCTCATCATGGGTGGTGATGGTGGAGCCATCCAAATTGGCTTTGTTGCTGATGCCCGAAAAACCAAGCACGCGCATGTTGCCATGACGCGCCACGGTCACTTCGGGCACGGTGGACATGCCGACAGAGTCTGCGCCGGCCATGTGCAGAAAGCGCAAGTCGGCGGGGGTTTCGAACGAGGGTCCGCTTAGGCCGGCGTAAACGCCCTCTCGAAGGGTCACACCCGCTTCAAGCGCGGATTGGCGCGCGATGTCGGCCAGTGAACGGTCGTAGGCTTGACTCATGTCGGGGAAGCGCGGTCCGAATTCGTCGAGGTTGGGTCCGATTAATGGATTGAGTCCCATCATGCCGGCCAGGTTGAGGTGGTCGGTGATGAGCATCACATCGCCGGGCAAAAAATTGGGATTGATTCCGCCAGCGGCGTTGGTGACGATGAGCACGTCTACGCCGAGTTTGTGCATCACGCGAATCGGCAGTGTGACCTGCGACATGTGATAGCCCTCATAATAATGAACGCGGCCCTGCAAGACCATAACGTTTTTATTTTCGAGCGCGCCGATCACAAGTTGTCCGCTGTGGCCCATGACTGTTGAAAGAGGCCAGTGTGGTAGTTCACGAACGGGTATAATTTGCGCGCCTGACACAGAATCGGCCAGCGTGTTCAGGCCTGAGCCGAGAATCAAACCGACGCGCGGCGTAATACTTAAGCGCGCGCGCAAGGCTGAAACGGTTTCATTAATTTCTTGTTGTGTAATAATTTCCTGCATGTTGAATTCCTGAATATTTTTTTGTGCCGTGCGATTCTGGCCCACCCTCGAATCATACGCGACAAAAAAATTATAACAGAGATAGGGCTTACGCAGTTCAAAATCTTTTTGCCGCCAATTTCGCGAATTTTCGCTAATGTTCTAAATAACTCACCTTACGCGGTTAGCCACAGCCCACAGGGTTATAAAGCGCACAGAGTTTTTTGGTTTTTTTCTCGGGGTTTTCTCTGTGAATTCTTTGGCAAATCCTTATGCTGCGCAAGGTGAGTTAGATAATCCAGGTTTGTGGGCGACCCGCATTCGCAACTACGCGACGACGCCCGTGCTCGTGTAATACCCAATCCACGCCCGCAGAGACCTCATGCCGCGCCGAACCGCAGACTCAATCCTTGCCGCAACCGCAATTTTTTTCATAATTGTTGGGCAGGGTTTCGTGTTGATTCCAGATCAATTTGACGTTCTGTTGGCCGGCCTGCCGCAGAATTCCGCCCTCGTTCTGGGCGGTTTTTTTCTGGCAAGCGGGTTGATTTGTTTTCCAGCCGCGCTCACCCAAACGCACAAGGCCCATCAAGCGCTGGCCGCAACGCTGGCACAACTGGCGCTGGGCGTGTTGGCGGCTTTGTATGCCCGCGCGCAAATGCTCATCGAAGCCACATTGCCAATATTGCTAATGCTGGCGCTTTTGTTTTCAACGCGCGCATGGCCGCGGGTCAAGGCGCGCAGTATTTACCCGATTGCGGCGCTCACTTTCCTTTTTTGCGCGCTGGCCATCTTTCTGCATTTTGACTGGTTCCCAATCCCACTTGAGAATATAGACTATGTAAGATGGGCGCTGGGCGCAGTCTTTGCGCTAAGCGGACTCTTGCTCCTGTTGCGGATTCGCCAACCCGGGCCCGCTCCGTTGCGGCGCTCGAGGCTGGTTGCCCTGCCCTCAGCCTTTTACATGCTGACAGCCCTCGCCGACGGCAATATCGCCAGCGCGATTCTGCCGCTGTGCTGGGTGACGCTAACCCTCGCACAGGATTTCGCTCCCTTCGAATGGCGCAAGCTCAAATTTGAACGGCGTTTTTACCTGTATTTTCTACTCAGCGCACTGGTCGGCTTTCTGGCGTCGCTGGGTTTCACGCGCCTTTTCACGATTATCTTCGCAGACCCAATTCTGCGCGCACAATTAACTGTGACGACCATTGTGCTCATCACCGAAATCGCCTGGCTGACGCGTATCCTGCTCAATGCCCACAGCCAGATTAAATTAAAGCGCACATTCAGTTCAAGCGCAAACGAGAGCGCTTCAAAAGAAAAACCCGCCAGCCCCGAATCGTTTTTGCGACAAATAAGCAATCTGCAAGATCAGCTGGCCGCCGAAAAGCGGCGCAACTTGCAGTTGAATCTGCTTTCGGAGTTAAGTCAGCAATTGGAAGCCCAGCTCGATGCGCCCGTGGCGGCGCAATTGATGATCAACATGCTCCAACAGGCCCTGCACTGTGATTTTGCCGGGCTTTATAACCATGAACTAGAAAAGCGCGAGCTTACACTGCTCGCGGCGGCTGGACAAAAAATGAGTCTATTTGCTCCCGGGCATCGCCAAAACATTAATCACGGCATCCTGGGCCGCGCCGCGCGTCTGCGCAAGACACAGGCGGTGGCAGACACAAGCCTTGATATTGATTTCGAACCGTTGTCAGATGAGCAAACTCTGGCGCTCATCGCCGTCCCGCTAATTGACCACGGTCACCTGCGCGCGGTGCTGGAGGTCAGCGCTGATCACGTCAACGCCTTTACCAATGCAGACCTGCAACTGGTGGAGGCGGCGGCTGGAGAGCTGTTGCGCGCATGGGAACGGTCTGACTATCACAACCGCCTCGCGCATTTGATTCAGGCCGGCATCTCGCTGACGAATCAGCCCGACCCGCAAGCGGCGGCGCAGGAAGTGGCCGCGATTGCGCGCCAAACTTTGCAGGCGCGATTCGCTTATGTCACACTGCTGGGCCTCGAAGGCAGTTTTACACGTGTGGCTTCTTCGGGCCTTGCCCCTAACCTGCTAAATTCGTTTGGCACAGACCCAGCCCTTGAGCCATTGTTGCAAGCTACGCTCAATGCAGACCGCCCCTTCCGCGTGCGCGACGTGCGCAAATATAAAAACGCATCTCATTTAAATCTTGATGATGCCAGCCTGCGCAGTATGATTGCCATCCCTATCCGTATGCATCGCCTGAGTGTAGGCGCCATGCTGGCCTTCGGCAAACAAGGCAGTGTCTTCTTCACTGAAAACGATGAAACGCTGGCCAGCCTGTTATCGTCACAAGCGGCCGCGGCCATTGAAAGCGCGTGGCTCTCGCACGAATTGCGCACTACGTTTTCAAATGCCACACAGCTTTATCAATTAAGTTATCAGGTCATTCAGGCCGAAGAGCTGAGCGTGGCCGCCAAACATATTGCGGAAACCACGCGCAAAATTTGTTCGGCCAGTTCTGTCGGAATTCTTTTGTTGCGCCCGGATGGGCAAACCGAAGCCGAGGTGCAAATTGACGCCAACGGCGCTGAAGCCGAGATCAGTCATCCGCTGGAAATTATCGGGCGCGCCATCGAAACAGGCCAGAGTATTTACCATTCGCCCGAGAACGATGCCTCTACCATTTGTCACCCCCTGAAAACGCCCAGCCGTACCTATGGCGCATTATGGCTGACGATTCCTGACGAACGCGGCTCGCATTATGCGGCCAATGCGCAGACACTGGCCAATCAGGCCGCAGTGGCGCTGGAGCGTTCCATCCTGCTGGTTGAATCTCGCGAGCAAGCCGAGCAAATTGAGTCTGCGTACAAACAGTTGAGTCAGACGTATGACATGACGCTGGCGGCGCTGATGTCTGCGCTGGATGCGCGCGATCAAGAGACCGAAGGTCACAGCCTGCGCGTGGCGAACATCGCACGTTTGCTCGGAGAGCACATGCACTTATCGCCCGATCAGCTTAAAGTGCTCGAACGCGGCTCGTTGTTGCATGACATTGGAAAAATTGGCATCAGCGACACCATCCTGCACAAGTCCGGCCCATTGGATGAAAACGAGTGGAAGATTATGCGTCTGCATCCCGACATCGGCGCGCGCATTGTCGAAGACATCCCCTTCCTGCAAGATTCGCTTTCAGTGGTGCGCTATCATCAAGAGCGTTGGGACGGAAGCGGCTACCCACTTGGCTTGAGTGGGCTAGAAATTCCCCTGCTGGCGCGCATCTTCGCAGTGGCCGACACACTCGACGCGCTAACCTCCCTGCGGCCCTATCGTACGAAAATTTCCCCCGCCGAAGCATTGCAATATCTGCGCGAGCAGGCTGGCATTTTATATGACCCCGCCGTTCTCGCAATCTTTCAAGACCCAGCCCTGCTGGATGCGATCAGTGAGTTTGTCGAAGACCCTGGCCGCCGCCAGATTGAGCCAGCCTCTTAACTCAATACCGCGTGCCACGCCGCCAGCGCGTCTTTCACATCCCCATCATTAATCCCATAATGCGTCACCATGCGCACGCGCCGCTCAGAGACTTTTCCGACGAGCAGGCCGCGTGCTTTTAATTCCTCCGCGATTTCAATTGCGGATTTTTTGACAGAATCGCGCAGCGTGACGAAAACCATGTTTGTCGCCGGCGACTCCAACTCCAAATCCCGCATCTCGTGCAGACCGTCGGCCAGCTTGCGCGCCCGAGCATGGTCCTCGCTGAGGCGCTCCACCATCGTCGTCAGCGCCACGATTCCTGCCGCGGCCAAAATGCCAGCCTGGCGCATTCCGCCGCCGAGCATCTTGCGCGCGCGATGCGCCTTGTAGATAAAATCTTTCGTGCCGCACAATAGCGATCCAACGGGCGCGCTCAATCCTTTGCTTAAACAAAATGTGACCGAGTCTACATGCTCGGTCAGTGCAGTGAGCGGCAGGTTTTGCGCAACCGCGGCATTGAAGATACGCGCACCGTCAAGGTGAATCTTTATTCCATGTTGGTCGGAAAAATCTCTGACCTGTTTGTTATATGCGGGCGTTTGATATGTTCCTCCGCAACGGTTGTGTGTGTTCTCGAGCAAGATGAGTCGCGTGGGCGGGAAGTGGTCGTCGTCGGGGCGCAAACCCGCTTCGAGGTCCGCCAGAAGAAGCGAGCCGTCGGGCTGATTCGGCAGTTGGTGCGAGTGAATCCCACCGAGCGCAGAAATCCCTCCGGCTTCAAATAGAAACGTGTGCGCTTTGTCGCCGAGCATCGCTTCGTCGCCGCGCCCACAGTGAGCGAGGATCGCGGCGAGGTTGCCCATCGTGCCGCTCGGAACAAACAGCGCGGATTCTTTTCCGGCCATTTGCGCGGCGAGTTCTTGCAATTTGTTCACAGTGGGGTCGTCGCCATATACGTCGTCGCCCACTTCGGCTTGAGCCATGGCAATGCGCATTTCGGGCGTGGGTTTGGTGACGGTGTCGGAGCGCAGGTCTATGAGGTTCATTCGCACACCTTCCTCAATATACTGTCATTGCGAGGGCATACTCGCCCGAAGCAATCACCTGTTCGACGAGGAGATTGCTTCGTCGGGAAATACCCTGCTCGCAATGACGGATCTACGTTAGCGAAGGCAGACTGGTTAAGGCGTGCCATTAACTCACCTGGCGCGCATCGTCCAGCGCACGCAGAAGTTCTTTGGGGAGTGGCGCTTCAAATGTACGCGGCTGTGTTTCGTTGGGCAGAGTGATCTTCAATCGTGCCGCGTGCAGAAAGTGGCGGCTTAGTTTCAATGTTGATTTTTTGCGGCCATAAATTTCATCGCCGACGATTGGGCAATGAATGAACGCGCAATGCAAACGGATTTGATGTGTACGTCCGGTGTGCGGATGGAATTCAAGCAGGGTGTGATGGGCCATCGATTCGAGAGTCTTGTATTCACTGATTGCTTCGCGCCCCTTTCCCGCAGGCAGGGTGGTCATCTTCTTGCGACTCTTCGGGTCGCGGCCAATGTCTGCTTCGATGCGGCCATTGGGCGTGGGCGGTTTGCCGTCCACCAACGCGAGATATGTTTTTTCAACGGTGCGTAAACGAAACTGATCTTGCAACCAGCGATGCGCACGTTCGTTTTTTGCCAGCACGATTAGGCCGGATGTTTCTTTATCGAGACGATGCACGAGTCCGGGCCGCTCTTCGCCGCCGATGCCTTCCATGTCCGGCTCATAACCCAGCACCGCGTTGACCAGAGTTCCAGAAGAATGTCCCGCCGCAGGATGCACGACCATGCCCGCCGGTTTGTTAACTAAGATGATTTCATCATTTTCAAAAATAATATCCAGCGGAATATTTTCGGCGACGAGTCCGCTCGGCGCTGGAGGCGGGATGCGCACTTCGATTCTTGCGCCACCCTCGAGCACCTGCCCGGACTTTTTAGCGGGCGCCCCATTAACCAGCACAAAGCCCTCCGAGATGAGTCCCTGCAAACGGGCGCGCGAAAATTCAGGGAAGCGCGTGACAAGGAATTTGTCGAGACGTCCGTGCGTGGGTTCTTCGTAAAGGATTTTTTCTATGCGGTCAGTCATGGGATACCGTAGACAGGTAGACAAGTAAACACGTAGACACGTGAAAACGCTTATGAACGAACTTGGCAAACATTGGATTCAAAAACATGAAATTCACGAAACCTCCGCATCATCGCCCTGCTGGGCCGCCTGATCACTGATCACTGATAACTGATTACTAGCTTTTGCTTTTCGCTCGCTCCACCACACCCCAAGCAAAAGGATGGCCACACCCACACTGATGCTGGCGTCGGCCACATTGAAGACGGGGAAATTACCCACAGAAATAAAATCGGTGACTTGTCCAATTGTCAGGCGGTCAATCAAATTGCCTGACGCGCCGCCGAGCTGCATAGACAAGGCGAGGCGCAAAGTCCAGTCGCTGGATTCCACTTGAGGATAGTAGTAGATAATCGCGCCGATAACAAGGAAGGCCAGAATTGTAAACACCAGCCCCGCGTTCTGAAACATGCCAAAGGCCGCGCCGCTGTTTTCCCAGTAGACGAGGCGCGCGTACGGCTCAAGCCACTCAAGTCCGCGCGGGAGCCAGGTTTCGGCGAACGGAATATTTGTGCGCACCAGCCATTTGGTCCACTGGTCGAGGGCGATGACCAGGCCCGCGACGCTGAACAGTTGTAGATATGAGGAAAAATTTCGATTCAAGGGAGCTCCGTCAAGGAATGTGTCGAGGGATTTTACCATGCGCGGCAACGAAGAAAATTTCGACACCCATTTTGGCTTGTGGGCAGGATTTCTGCGGCTTCTTTTTGGCTGATCTGTTTCCCTGGCAACCTTTGCATCGCTTCCAACCTACTCAATTCTTTTGTGCTCATTTCTACCAATGTCTCTATTTTATCGTCCTCCACAGCGACGTTTTAGCTGTGCGCTAACAATTGCAAGTTTGCCACTTGACAGCCACTTCCAAAGTTGTAAAATCTAGCCTAGATTCGGCGACGAATCAAATCTGCTACCGGAGGATGCGTTATGTTGAAAAGCAAGTTGCTTGTGTTTGCTGTGGCGCTCGCACTGGTTGTCTCCGCTTTTGCTGGGACAGGCCAGGCCAATGCCGCAAAAGGTAATGTGTCGGTAAGTTTGAGCGCAGGTGCAGGGGATGCACTGGTTAGCGTGACATTCAAGAATGAAGGCCGTGCTCCCACAAAAATTCTAAAATGGTATACGCCCTACGATGACGTGGAAGATTCGCTTTTCGTAGTCACGCGCGACGGGTCTCCCGTTGCGTACATCGGCGCTTTATACAAACGCACCGCGCCCACAGCGGGTGACTATGTGACTCTGCGCGCCGGCGAATCATTTACTCGCAGTGTAGATTTGCGCGCTTACTACGATCTCTCAGCCTCCGGACAATACACCGTCCAATATCATGTCAGCGCCTGGAATTTGCGCGGTGAGACAGCTTCCGTGCTCAAGCGTGACGCCACGTTATCGTCAAACCAATTGGGCTTGTCGGTGGAAGGGCGCGCTATTGATCTTTCTGGCCGCACCATTACTCCCGACGCTGTAACTGGCTCGACCTCTTTTACAACTTGCACCACAACGCAACAATCATCGCTCATTACAGCCCGCTCGCAGGCGAGCACCTATGCGGCGAACGCCTCAGCCTACTTGAACGCGGGCACACAGGGGTCACGTTACACCACCTGGTTTGGCGTGTATACCCTGACGCGCTATAACACGGTCAAGAGTAATTTCGCGGCCATCTTGAGCGCCATGGACACACAATCGGTGACCTTTAACTGCAAATGCAAGAAAACGAACACGTACGCATACGTGTATGCTAACCAGCCTTATACCATCTATCTGTGCGGCGCCTTCTGGGCCGCGCCGATGACGGGCACCGACTCAAAGGGCGGCACGCTGATTCACGAGATGAGTCACTTCACCGTGGTGGCTGGCACCAACGACTATGCATACGGGCAGACCAACGCCAAAGCCCTAGCCATCAGCAACCCGACCAACGCGGTAGCTAACGCGGATAATCACGAATACTTTGCTGAGAACACTCCGGCATTGCCGTAGGGGCTAAAACAACTCATAAATCAAAACGGGCGACCTAGGTCGCCCGTTTTGATTTCACCAATTTCTTTACTGGTGAAATACGATCTATAAAAACAATGTGGACACCGCTTCGCGGAAAATGCTGGTGTGATGATCCACATCGCCCTGCGTGGTCTCCGGCGAGATGAGCGCCATGTTGTGAAACGGCGTCATCAGAATACCGCGGTTGAGCGCGAAGAGATGCATATAGCGGTCGAGTTCAGCATCTACTGCGGCATGGGCTTCGCCGCCGTTTTTGGGCGCAGTCGGGCGGAACCAGTATTCAGAGCGATTGCCCAGCCGTTTGACGATCCAGGGCAGATCGAATTCTTTGACGACGCCTTCGACGCCGGCGGTAAATTTTTCTTGCAAAGCCGTGGCGCGGACGTAATATTCGTCAGTGAGCACGTGTTGCAAAGTGGCTTTCATTGCGGCAATCGAGAGCGCGTTACCTGCCAACGTTCCGCCAATGCCGCCTACGTCTGAGTCTTCGAGATTTAATTTGGCAGAAAAGGCATCGGCCACTGCTTCTGTGAATCCGTACACTGCGGCGGGGACGCCTCCAGCGAGGGGTTTGCCGAGGGTGAGGAAATCCGGCTCGAGCGCGTGCTGAGCCGTGTATCCGCCCGGGCCGGCGCAGATGGTGTGAGTCTCGTCGATGATGAGATAGGTTCCGTATCGGCGAGTAATTTCGCGCAACGCGTCGTGGTATCCGGCGTTGGGATGGATGATGCCAATGTTCGTCATCAC
>VFKQ01000199.1 GCA_009885445.1 Anaerolineaceae bacterium
CTTGCACATCAATTTTTGGACCGTAGAATGCAGCTTCGTCTTCGCGTTCCACGTACGGCACGCCGCCGTTATCCATCGCGCGGCGCACCATCTCTTCCGTCTTGAGCCATAGGCGCTCGTTGTCCACATATTTTTTACCCAGTCCCGCCTTGCTGTGCAGGGACAGGCGCATCACATACTTCTCAATGCCAAACAGCTCGAAGTACTTGTGATACAGGCCGATGACGCCCATGAACTCCTGCTCGAATTGCTCCTCTGTTACGTAGAGGTGCGCGTCGTTCATCTGCAACGAGCGCACGCGCATCAAGCCGAACAGCTCACCAGATTTCTCGTAGCGATAGCACGTGCCATATTCAGCGAGACGAATCGGCAGGTCGCGGTACGAACGCTGTTTCGAGCCGAAGATCTTGTGATGCATCGGACAGTTCATCGGCTTGACGTAATACTTCACGCCCTCGAGTTCCATTGGCGGATACATACTCTCGGCATAATATGGCAGGTGACCCGAACGGATGAATAAATCTTCCTTCGTCAGGTTCGGCGTACGCACGCGCAGGTAGCCGGCCTTTTCCTCCATCTCTTTACCGAGTTTCTCCAACTCTTCGATCATCACGCCGCCATTCGGAAGCCACAGCGGCAAGCCCGGACCCACTTCATCATCGAACATGAAGATTTCCAGTTCTTTGCCCAGCTTGCGATGGTCGCGCTTCTTGGCCTCTTCCAACTGCCATAGGTAATCTTTCAACTGTTGCGCGTTTTCCCAGGCCGTGCCATAAATGCGCTGGAGCATCTTGTTCTTTTCGTCGCCACGCCAATATGCGCCTGCCACACTCGTCAACTTGAACGCATCCTGCTTAATCTCTTTTGTCGTTTGCACATGCGGCCCGCGGCACAAATCTGTGAACGTATCCTGTTGATAAATTGAAATCTCAGGCTTCTCTTTCAACGGATTTCCGTATTCATCCATGCCGCCTTTTTCGAGTCCTTCGATCAACTCCAATTTGTAAGGCTGGTCGGCAAAAATTTTCTTCGCCTCTTCCGCAGAGACAATCGTCTTCTTGAACTCGTGCTTGCTCTGCACAATTTGGCGCATGCGCTTTTCGATCAATTCCAAATCTTCGGGCGTCAGATTGCGCGGCAAATCGAAGTCATAATAAAAACCGTTCTCGATGGGCGGGCCAATCGTCACCTTGCCATCCGGAAACATCTCCATCACGGCCTGCGCCATCACATGCGCCGCCGAGTGACGGATTTTGTACAACTGACTCTCTTCGTATTTTTCCATTCTTGCATCCTTTCTAAATTCATCTTTCGGACAATTTCGCCCGAACCATTTTACAGCGCCGACAGTTCGGCTCATCTCCGCGCTGTCAGCGGGTTGCCTGCTTCGAGGGACATCTCCGCGCCCACGCAGAAAAGCAGTGACTCTGCGCGGCGCTTGAGAGTGAGGGTAGTGTTGTCGTCTATCATCGTAGCCTTCTTTCATATTCTCCCCTCCCTTTAGGGAGGGGCCGGGGATGGGTCACATTAAACAAAAAACTCTCGCCCAACAACGGGGCGAGAGCGCTTGCGCGTCCGCGGTTCCACCCGATTTACCCCTCGGTGGTCGAGTAGTCCTGAGCGCTCTTTGCGAAGGACGTATCGAGACCACTTTCAGAGTATCTCATCGGCTGATAACGAAGCCATCCGTTCTGCATACTGGCTGACAGCTGATTGCTGAAAGCTTTCCGCTTCTCGCTCGCGAGGGGTTTTCGGTGATGGATTCTGGAAGATGCTCTCAACCACGGCATCTCTCTCTGTCAGAACAAAATCACCTACTCGTCTCGGTCAACGCGTTTACTTGTTTACGTGTGTACTTGTTTACGTACACTGTGGGCGGAACAGGGCTCGAACCTGCGACCTCATCGATGTCAACGATGTGCTCTAACCAACTGAGCTACCCGCCCGAAGAGGGCACATTATACCGACGCGGGGTTTTTTTGGCAATGCCTGCCGAACAGGCATTGAAAACGCCCACAATCCCTGACGGACTCATCCATAATTCCTCCACAATGGATTGATATAGTTTGGATACAAACCAAAACTATCAACTGGAGGTTGAGCCATGAACCGAGACAACTTTTTGATCGAAGCAGATGAATTGCTAAAGAAAGTGGGAAATGAAAATATCCGCATATTTGACGCCACCATTGTCGATGACATGTACCTGATGGGGCACATCCCCGGCGCGGTATATTTTGATCACGCGAGATTTTCAGATCCCAATGGCCGCTACGATCTCACCATTTCACCAGAAGATAAACTTGCTGAACAAATCGACAATGCGGGCATCTCAAACGATTCGGAAGTGATCGTGTATGCGTGTGGAATGCTGCCGTATGCGATGCGCGCGTGGTGGGTGCTGAAGTATGCGGGTCATGAGAATGTGCGCGTGTTGAACGGAGGGTTGTCAGCGTGGAAAAATGCCGGGGGGAACATTGAGCAGACAGCCCGTCAGTATGAGCCGTCTGTTTTTAAAGGTCAATTCAAACCGGAGATGTTCGCCAGTAAAGAGGAAGTCCTGCAAGCGCTCGAAGATGACTCGGTAAACGTCGTGAATGTAATGCCGCCCGAAAGTTTTGAAGGTAAACACATCGTCGGTTCGACCAATCTCTCGTGCATGGATTTGATGCAAGGTTTGGATTATCTTTTACCGGACGAGGAACTCGCGGCGCGCCTGCAAGAAGTATCGCAATACAAACGCATCATTACTTACTGTGGCGGCGGGATCGCGGCGACTGTCAACGCGATGGCGCATATGATGACCGGATATGAGAACGTCGCGGTGTATGATGGTTCGTTGTATGAATGGCTGGCGGAAGGGCTGCCCACAAAAGGAACAGGAAAATGGGAAGTCTGGGAGAAGCAATAATCGAAAAGTTGCTTTTTACGGCAGATACGTCAGATATCAAACAGTAAATTTAGGTAAGCTACTTAGTAATGTCATTCGAACATACCGATCAAGTCAACCGTCATACCCTTTAGGAGAAATTCAAATGACAACCCGTGCTAACGAAACATCACCTGGTATATATGCAAGACTCGCAGGCTTACTCTGGCTTTTGAATGTAGTTACACAGGCCTTCAACCTGATTTATATTCGATCTAACGTGATCGTACCTGGAGACGCCGCAGCGACCGCCGGCAATATTATGGCTTCTGAGTTTTTATATCGGGCAGCCATCGTCAGTAGTCTTTTCTCTCAGATCTTTTTGTTCTTTCTCGGATTGACTCTGTTCCACTTGTTTAAGGAAGTTAATAAACGGCTGGCAACAGTGTTATTAGCGTCGGTGATGATAGCCGTCGCCATAGCGGTCGTTAATACATTGAATCTTTTCGGAGCCTTACTGGTTTTGAGTCAGGCTGATTTTTTGAAAGTGTTCAATCCCGAACAACTTAATGCCATGGCGTTCATCTTTCTCAGATTGGCCAACAGTTCCGGACAGGGACTCCTCGAAATATTCTGGACGCCGTATTATTTCTCATTCGGCCTGCTCGTTATCAGATCCAGATTCCTCCCGAAGATCTTCGGCATTTTGTTGATGATCATGGGCGTTGGCTTTGCGCTCAACATCTTCGAAAAATTTCTGTTCCCACAATTTTATCCCGGGATGTTCACCGAGTTAGCGATGTTGGGTGGCGCGCTCGGCGGAATTCCGACCATCTTTTGGCTCTTGATCAAAGGGGTAAACGTCAAAGAGTGGGAAAAACGTGCTCTTGAATCTGCCTGATCCAATCCATGCCAATCTAAAAGTGGTCGAAGCAAAACAATCATAAGGAGAAATATACAATGAAAGCAATCTTATACACCGAATACGGGCCGCCGGATGTTCTTCAGCTCAGGGAGGTAGAAAAACCTGTTTCCAATGACAATCAAGTCCTGATAAAAGTTCATGCGGCGTCCGCCAATGCGGTTGAATGGCGAGGCTTCACCATGCCATCGCTCCTCATTCGCTTAATGGGGGGCGGGCTTTTCAAACCCAAGGACCAGAAAGTCGGCGTTGACGTTGCGGGGACGGTTGAAGCGGTTGGCGGCAGTGTCACGGAGTTTAAGCCGGGAGACGAGGTGTTCGGGGTTGCCCCGGGATCATTTGCCGAATATGCGTGTAATGGCGAGAGTAAATTCGTACTGAAACCCGCCAATGTATCTTTCGAGGCTGCGGCTGCTATTCCTGTGGCAGCGCTCACGGCTCTGCAGGGTCTGCGCGACAAGGGGCAGATTCAGCCGGGGCAGAAGGTTCTCATTGACGGGGCGTCTGGCGGCGTGGGGACATTTGCGGTGCAGATTGCCAAATCCTACGGCGCTGAAGTGACTGCCGTTTGCAGGACGCGGAACCTGGACATGATGCGGTCAATTGGGGCAGACCACGCTATTGATTACACGCGAGAAGATTTCACCAAAAATGGGCTGCGTTACGACTTAATTCTGGCCGTTAACGGAAACCACCCGATCTTGGATTATCGGAGGGCATTAAGCCCTCAGGGAATTTGTGTCGTGGCGGGAGGTTCCCTGGCGCAAGTCTTTTTGGCGCTACTCCTCGGGCCGGTAATTTCGCGGCTCGGAAGCAAGAAACACTTTTTTATGGGAATGGCAAAATCACGCAAAGAAGACCTGCTTGTTCTCAAAGAACTTCTTGAAGCGGGCAAAGTGGTGCCTGTTATTGATAAATGTTACCCGTTGAGTAAGGCGGCTGAAGCCATCAGGTACCTTATAGAAGAACACGCCCGAGGAAAAATCGTCATCACTGTGGAATAACAAAACCTAAAAAAGCGCTGCACCCGACCGCTTTGCTCCGTTGCTCTCCGTAAACGTTTGAGCGCTGCCGTTAGGCACAAAGAGGAAAAATGAATGAAACCTTTGCCACTAAATGACTACAAATTGGCTACTTCTAAGTTAAGAGAAGTTACCA
>VFKQ01000036.1 GCA_009885445.1 Anaerolineaceae bacterium
CTGCGTATGCCTGGCAGGGCGCGTATGCCACTTTGCTCGGGCAGGGTGTGCCTGTGGCCTACGCCAACCCCAAAGAGGGACGCAACTCGTGGGTGGGCCTTTATGGAATCCGCAAGGGTACGCCCAACCTTGATCTGGCGCTCAAATTCCTGGATGCCAAATTGGGAGTTGCCACCGGCAACAATGTGGTCAACCTCTTTTATTACGGCCATGCTAACATGGATGTGATGAGCGGCATCACCGACCCGTCATTGATGGAGGCCTTCTCGATCAACAACCCGAATATTTTGAGCACCACCAACTTCACTCCGAACCTGACGGCTGAGCAGCGCGATGCGTGGACAGCCATGTGGGCTGAAGTTAAAGCCGCGCCTTGACCCCCTCCCGTTCTTCGGACACCCTCCCCCATTTTCGCAAGAAAATGGGGGAGGGCCAGAGAAGGGGTGGATTGGACCGTCGCGCCACTTTCCCCTTCCTCTACCTGCCTCCATTATTATGGCTGGGATTTTTTTTCATTGTCCCGCTCATTCTCATGCTGGCTTTCAGTTTCCGCGCCGATATGAAAGGGGATTTATTTGCGGCGTTTATGCCAACTCTAAAACAATATGCGAGTCTATTTGCCACAGGCAGTTACTGGCGCCTCTTGGGCATCTCGGCCTCGATGGCATTTGGTGTAGCCTGTGCGGCGGTCGTGCTTTCGTACCCAATTGCATATTTCCTTGCCTTTCGCGCCGGAGACCGCGCCGGTTTTTATTTGGTTCTGCTCCTTGTCCCGTTTTGGACAAGCTACCTCCTGCGCGTGATGGCCTGGAAGATCATGCTCGGCACCGAAGGCGTGATCAACTCTTTCCTCATCTATGTAGGCTTGATTCAAGAACCGCTGGGTGCCCTGCTCTACAGCCGGACTGCCGTCATCATCACGCTCATCTACGTTTGGATTCCCTTCGCCACCCTGCCGATTCTGGCCGCCCTGCAACGCATCACACCGGACCTGTTTGAGGCTGCCGCCGACCTGGGCGCTCCGCCCCTTCGACAGTTCACGCGCATCGCCCTGCCGCTGAGCATGCCCGGAATTTTGGCCGCCTTCTTCATGGTTTTCATCCCCACCATCGGCGAATATGTGACTCCGCTCCTCGTCGGCGGCAGTCGCGGCAGTATGTACGGCAATATCATCCAAGACTTTTTCACCAAAGCCGCCAACTGGCCGTTCGGCTCGGCCATGTCCATGGTTATGCTGGCTGCCACATTAATCCTCGTGGCCGTGGCCACGCGCCTCATTAAATTCAGAGACCTCCTGCAATGAAAAGCGGACGCCCTTCGCTCCTGCCCGCATATTTTTTCGCGTTGATCGGTTTCCTTTACCTGCCGATTTTTGTTCTGTTTCTATTTTCAATTAACTCCAACACATCTTTTTCTTTCCCTTTGCAGGGATTCAGCCTGACTTGGTACCAGCAATTATTTGATTCCGCGCCCGTGTTGCGCGCCGCGCGCAATAGTCTCTTTGTGGCGGCAGGGAGCAGTCTCGCCGCCACCGCATTAGGCACGATGGTTTCGATATTGGCGATTCGTTTTCAATTTCGCTTCAAGGGACTCTTGATCGCCTTATCCGTTCTGCCGCTCATCGTCCCTTACATTGTGCTGGGTGTGGCGCTGTTGCTTTTATTTTCCGTCTTCCACATTGACCGCTCCCTGTGGACGGTGGGGATTGCGCACACCGTCGTCGCGCTTCCCTATGTCGTGCTCATCGTCGCTTCGCGGCTGGCTGGCTTTAACGAAAATATCGAAGAGGCCGCCATGGACCTCGGCGCGGACTATCCCACCACCCTGCGGCGCATCGTCCTGCCCACGATTTTCCCCGCCATGGTCTCCGCCGCGCTGACGGCATTTACCGTCTCGTTTGACGAGTTTGCGCTGGCCCTTTTTCTAGCGGGCACACAGCCCACTTTCCCTGTTTACTTGTTCAGCCAATTGCGCTTCGCCAATCGTCTGCCCGTGATGATTGCCCTGGCCGTGCTGTTGATGATCGGCACGCTGACTCTCGTCTTCGCCGCCGAGCGGATTCGTAGAAAATGATGTAGGTCGGATTGGCAATCCGACCTACGCCACCGGAGAAAATATAAATGTTCCTCGAACAAAACAAATCCAGCATCCGCCGTTTCTATGAGCAAGTTGTCAACGCGCGGGAAATTGACTTGGCGGACGAACTCCTCTCCGCTGATTTCAACGATCACGCCGCCAAAGAGCCCGGACTTGAAGAGTTCAAGAAACTTTACAACAGCATGATCGATATTTTTGAGGGCCTGCACATCACCGTTGAAGACTTGATAGCCGAAGGCGATAAGGTTGTCGCATATGTCACCACCCGCGCGGTGCAGGCTGGAAAATTTCGCGGCTTTCCGCCCAGCGGCAAGGAAGTCACTTTCACTGGCGTAGACATCTTCCGTTTTGAAAACGGCAAAGTCGTCGAGCGCTGGGCTGTGCGTGATTTTCTGGGCATGTTGCAACAAGCCGGGCACGTCAGCCAGAAAACATAGGAGCCTTATGCAAAATAGTTTGCATGGTGGTCGATATGGATTTTGCGGGGTCTCGATACGGCAAAGAACGCCTACTCGACCGCCGCAAAATCCATATCGAGACCACAATTTTGGTTTTGCATATCCAGCGTAGGAAAATTTTATGAAACATTTCACCCTGCTCACCTGGCCCGATTATGTTGACTGGCAGACTCTCGCCGCGTTTGAAAAAGAATTTGACGCGGCAGTTAATCTTGAAATTGTCCCCAGTGCAGTGGAATTAATTGAGCGCATGAAAAGCGGACCTGCGCCGGATGTGCTCTGCCCGCCCGATTACGCGGTGCGCGAACTCAGCGCGCTGAATCTTTTGCATATTCTCGACCACTCCCTTTTGCCGAATCTAAAAAATCTCGAACCGCGTTTTCTGCACGGACGCGCCCACGACCCCGAGTCAAATATCAGCATTGTCAAAGATTGGGGCACAACTGGATTTATGTACCGCGCCGACGTGATTCAGCAACCCCTCGCCTCCTGGTCGGACTTTTGGCGGGTTGCCCAAGAATTCAGCGGACGCGTCACCGTGCTGGATTCTCCAGGCGAAGTCATTGGCGCGGCGCTCAAGATGCGCGGACATTCCTACAATGCATCGTCTGACGCAGAGCTTGCAGATGCCCAGATAGAACTATTGAATCTCAAGCCGCACTTGCTCGCCTTTGAAACGGACTACAAGCCTCTACTGGCCTCGGGTGAAGCCGCTTTATCGCTGGGCTGGAACGGCGACGCGGCGGCGTTGATTGCGCAAGGAGTTCCCATGCGCTATGTGGTGCCGAGTGAAGGCTCGCAAATTTGGGAGGATGACTGGGCCATAGCCGCCGAAGCGCCCGAGCCCGAGCTTGCGCACGCCTTCCTGAATTTTGTCCTGCGTCCTGAGATCGCCGCGCAGGAGGCGCGCTACACGCGTTATGCCACCGGCAACCGTGCCGCGTTTAAATTGCTGGATGATGCGATGCGCAATGACGAGTCCACGTACCCGCCCTCAAGCGTTCTGGATAAACTAGAATCGGGCATGCCGATTGACGCGGAGGGACAAGGCAGGCGCGAGGAGTTGTGGAAAGTTGTCAGAGGATAGTCAGAGAAATCGGAGA
>VFKQ01000050.1 GCA_009885445.1 Anaerolineaceae bacterium
CGAAGGTCGAGACGAAAGAGATTCGTCTGCGCCCGAAGACGAGTAGCGGACACCGCGGTTACCTGGTGGATGACGCCCGTCGCTGGCTGTTGATGGGCAACAAGGTTCGTGTGACAGTGCGCTTCCGTGGACGCGAAATGGATTATCCCGAAATCGCGCTCGAAGACTTGAAGGAAGTTGCGCAGGCCTTGGCCGACGTGGGCGTGATTGAGCAGGCTCCGATGATGGAAGGTCGCACAATGTCGGTGGTGATTGGCCCCGTGAAGGCCGCCGCAAAAAAGAAAGAAAAAACTGAAGCCGTTCCGGCTGAAGCCTAGCAAGAATCTTTACCCTGTGAAACTCCACGGGAGATTCAATTCACCCGTGGTATTTTTTTGCCCCAAGAAAAACATTAACTCTTACGAAAGGAAAATACCCCATGACCCGCAAGAAGAACCCCGGCAAGACCAAGCTGAAGACGCACAAGGCCACTTCGAAACGTTTTCGCCTGACCGGCTCCGGCAAGCTCGTGCGCACCAAAGGTGGCAAGAGCCATTTGCGTCGCCGCACCTCAGACCGCAGTAAGGCGCTGTTGAGCGAGATGATTACCGTGGAAGGTGCCGGTTACATCAAGCGCATTCTCCGTCTCGCCCCGAACATGAAGAAGGGCAAGTAGACACGTCGCATTGCAACGTGTCTAAATTTCAAATATCGTTTCCGTTTTAGTTGCAACTGCTGGGTGTAAACAACTGGCGCAACCCGCCGACGCCCTGGAGTTCGCAGGAGGTTTCAAATGACTCGAGTTAAAGGTGGCCCATACGGCTTCCGTCGTCATCGCAAGGTTTTAAAATACACCAAAGGCCAGCGCGGCACCAGGCACTTCCTGTTTAAGCGCGCCAATGAGGCCATGCTCAAAAGCATGTGGTATGCGTACCGCGACCGTCGCGTGCGCAAGCGCGATTTGCGCAAACTGTGGATCGCGCGCATCAACGCCGCGGCCCGCTTGAATGGCATCACCTACAGCAAGTTGATCGCGGCCCTCAAAAAAGCCAACATCGATTTGAACCGCAAGATGCTGGCCGACATGGCCGTCCGCGACCCGCAGGCATTTGCCGCCGTCGTGGCGCAAGCGAAATAAAACCGTAGGGCCGCAGCATTGCTGCGGCCCTACAATATTTAACGGGGTAAAATATTCACATGAGCACCGTGCTTGCAGAAAAAAAATTCCCCAACAGACAGTCCCTGCAAATTGCGCAGGGCGACATCACCCTCGAAGCCGTCGACGCCATCATCAACGCGGCCAACGAAGATTTGCAACACGGCGGCGGCGTGGCCTGGGCGATTGTCAAGCGTGGCGGTGATTCGATTCAATTGGAAAGCGACGATTGGATTCGCACGAAAGGCCGCGTCACCCACGCGCAACCCGCCTGGACTTTGGGCGGGCGCCTGCCTGCGAAATACGTGATCCACGCTGTCGGCCCCGTCTGGGGCGACGGCGACGAGGACACTAAATTGGCGCAAGCCGTCGCAGGGTCATTGCGAGTTGCTGACGAGTTGAAATGTGAGTCCATTGCTCTGCCCGCGATTTCAACAGGCATCTTCGGATTCCCAAAGGAACGCGCGGCAAAAATCATATTCAAGACGATCAAAGATTATTTTTCAATGGCCGATTCTTCGATACAGATTGTAAAAATTATTTTGTTTGACCAGTCAACGATTGATGAATTTATGAAACTATGGAGGCTGGAAAATAGTTAATGGAGGAATCCACTAACCATTTTCCATTAACCACTCTTCTATGATCACCTCAACCCAAAACGCAAAAGTTAAACAAGTCCGCGCCCTGCTTGGACGCGCCAAGGAACGCCGCGAAGCGAACGCGTTTGTGGCGGAGGGGGTGCGGCTGGTGGAAGAAGCCGTAAATAGTAATTGGGTAATTCAATTTGCGTTATACGATCAGGCGTTAAATGAACGTGGAATGTTGAGCGTTGAACGTCTAACTTCGCGCGGCGTTGAAACGGAAATGGTTTCGCCGAACGTGATGAAATCTATGAGCGACACCGACGCGCCGCAAGGAATTCTCGCAATTCTCCAATTCTCAAAATCTCCAATCTCCAGTCTCTTGAATTTTGTCTTGATCCCCGACCAAATCCGTGACCCGGGCAACCTCGGCGCATTGTTGCGCTCCGCCCACGCGGCAGGCGTCGACGCGGTTCTGCTCCCGCCCGAAACGACAGATGCGTTCGCGCCGAAGGTCGTCCGCGCTGGCATGGGCGCGCACTTTCATTTGCCGATTCGTGAAATGAGCTGGGACGAGATTCGAAGCGTTGTAAAGTTGGCAAGTTTGCAGGTTTTGCTGGCCGACATGGATGGGGAATCGTGTTGGCAGATGGATTTACATCAGCCATTGGCGCTGATCATCGGCGGCGAAGCGGAAGGTGCGAGTGAAGCGGCGCGCAAACTGGCGACACAGTCCATCAGCATCCCGATGGCGGACAAAGCCGAGTCGCTGAATGCCGCGGCGGCGGGGTCCGTGTTGATGTTTGAAGTGCTGAGGCAGAGGTCAGTAATCAGTCATCAGTGAGCAGTCCATGAGAATTCGTTCGATCACCTATTTCTGCAATCCGCGCTGGCCGCTGGATGAAAATATTTTGCGTGCGGCGGGGGAATTTTTGGCGCGCGCAAAATCTGCTTTTGAAGCGGATGACTACGAAGTGCAGACTCTGCGCCTGGCGACGATTCCATTTCCAAAATTATTGAGCAAGGACGTTGCAATGCAACGTCCCTACAAAGATCAACTCCCGCGCCTCGCGGAATCGCTTTCCAAACTTCTGCCGCAGATAGGCGTCGTGTTCGCCTCGCTCGGGCCGGCCCTGCCGGAAGTCCCCGAGAGTTACGCCGCCATCCCCGATGCGATTTCTGCCTCCGAGAATATTTTTTTCGGCGGTGTCATGGCGGACAAGTCTCGCGGCGTAGACATGTCTGCCCTGCGCGCCTGCGCCGAGATCATCGCCCGTTGCGCGTCGCTGCACCCGAACGGGTTCGCCAACCTGCGCTTCGCCGCGCTGGCCAACGTCCCTGCGGGCGCGCCATTTTTTCCCGCCGCGTATCACGAGGGCGACGCGCCATCCTTCGCGATTGCAACCGAGTCCGCGGACCTCGCTGTCCAAGCATTTGAAAATGCGAAGAGTCTGGAAGATGGAAGAAACGCATTAATTTCCGAAATCACCAAACACGGCCAGGCCCTCGCCAAAATTGCCAATTCTCTAATCTCCAATTCTCCAGCCTTTGGTCTCGATACGCCGCAAGAAACAAGAGCGCGGCTACTCGACCACCGCCAGTCTCCAGTCTCGAGTCTCTCTTCAACAATTACCAATTACCACTTACCAATTTTTGGCGGCATAGACTTCTCCCTCGCCCCCTCGCCCGACGACGCCCACTCCCTTGGCAACGCCGTGGAAAAAATGGGCGTCCCCAAAATTGGATTACACGGATCGCTGGCCGCCGCCGCGATTCTCACCGAAGCCGTAGACCGCGCCGACTTTCCCCATAGCGGGTTCAGCGGGTTTATGCAACCGGTGCTGGAAGATTCCGTCCTCGCCCGCCGCGCCGCCGAGGGGACTCTCACCATCAAAGATTTACTTTTGTATTCCACGGTTTGCGGCACGGGGCTGGACACTGTCCCGTTACCCGGCGACACGTCCGCTGAGCAGATCGCCGCGTTGCTGTTGGATTTATCTGTGCTGGCCTTGCGACTCGATAAGCCGCTCACCGCGCGCCTGATGCCCGTCCCCGGGAAGAAGGCTGGCGACGCGACGCAGTTTGATTTTGGATTCTTCGTCAACAGCAAGGTGATGGCTTTGGATGCCGAGCCGTTGTTGTTTCCTTTAAAAAGTGAAGAAAGTTTTAGAATCAAGAACCGATAATGGAGATTGCCATGCGAAAGATTATCATTTCTATGTTTCTTATCTTTACCGCTTGCACTCCTGCGTCCGCCGTCACGGCGACTCATTTTCCTACCCAGACAATTTCTTCCCCAATCATTCCTAAGGTTACGAAAACATGGGTCTCCTCCCCCGAAGCGACGGCGACAACCCCCGAATCCCTCACCTGCGTGGACGAGCAAAAAATCAAAGAAATGTGCCTGGGACTCGTGCCAGTAGATGAAAAAATGATCATGGATTTTGTGATCGAAAATCTCTTCACCGGTCCGTCGAACGCGCAGTATTACCAGGAACTCTTGGGTTTACCCGCCGGAGCGGTCGCCACGGAAGCGCAAGTGCGCGCGTGGGCAGAAAAGA
>VFKQ01000178.1 GCA_009885445.1 Anaerolineaceae bacterium
ATACCTTTATGACACTGGCGGAAACGACAAAAAAATTAGATGTCAGTTTTTACGAATACATCCAAGACCGTGTTCGCCAAACCCATCAGATCCCGCCACTCGCCACTCTCATACAAAAAACTGCCCAAAAACTTAAACTCGGGCACTCATGGGCTGTTCTCTAATGATTCCCCAAATTATTGAGATGATACCGATTGTTCTATCTTGGCTTTCTCGGCGGCCTCACGCAAACGCTGAAGCGCCTGACAGTCTGTGCGCAGGTCGATGCCCTTTAAATTCGTCCGCCGCCCAGTGGACGATCTGCTGGTTCCAGTCATCGCGCCGAGATGCGTGTCGCCGTTCGTGGCTTTCATGTAATGGATGACCATTTCTTAAGTGGCGGCAAAACGGGCTTCGGCTGACTTTGCCTGCCAAAATTTCAAGTCAAATGACCTGCCCAAATCTATTACTCTGCCTTTGGGTTCGGTAAAATGCGTTCGTGTAGTTTGTTTCATGGAGTAGTTTTACCTTTAATCCGCTGACCACAATGCGCCGCCTGCGTTGTGGTCAGCGGATTAAAGGTGTGAGGTTTGGGCATTGGATTCTCCATCAACGTTCAAATTTTTAAACGCTTCAACGTTCTAAAAACTTCCTCGTCGCCTCAATCTCATCTCTCGCTACCTTGCCCGTGGACTCCCAATACTCGAGCAGTTGACCAATCGTCAGCACCGCGTGGAGGTTGAATCCCGCCTGTGCCAGTGACTCTTTCGCGCCGGATTGACGGTCAATCAGCACGACAACGTCTTTCACAATCAGCCCGACACCCGTCAGTTTTTCGATGGCTTCGAATTTACTTCCGCCTGTGGTGGCGAGGTCGTCAATGATGACGGCGGTCTCGCCCGCGTGGTATTCACCTTCGATCTCGGCCTTCGTGCCATAACTCTTGGCTTCCTTGCGCGGGTAGATCATGGGATAGTCGCCAGCGAGGCTGATGGCTGTGGCGATGGGGATGGCGGCGTAGGGCAGGCCGGCGAGACGAGAGAACTGGAGACTGGAGACTATTGGCAAATAGGCTTGCGCGACCTCGGCGAGAAGTTTAGGGTGCGAGATGATTCTGCGCAGGTCAATGTAGATGGGACTGGTGAGTCCAGACTTGAGGGTGAACTCGCCAAATTTGATGCAATCCGCAGAGAGTAAATTATCGGCCAGTGACGCGAGGTTTGAATTGAGCTTGAGCATTTTATTTCCTTTGTATTTTCTGTGATTATAACTTCAGCCGCCCTCACAAAAACGAGTTTCGTAATTAACCTGCATCAGCCGCCGTCCAAGCGCACATGGGAACACAGGGGCGAATGTGAACGAGCCTTCCCGAAATAATTTTTAGGTTGTTTCGCTTTAAGCCGATTCACGACGGGAGTATTGCCATGTCTGAAAATAAAATGCGGGTTGCTGAAATCTGGCGCTATCCGGTCAAGTCGCTCGCGGGCGAACAAGTCACGTCCACGCAACTGCAAATGGACGGCATCACCGGCGACCGCCGCGTGCTCGTCTACAACGCGCGCACGCGTAACATCCTCACCTCGCGCAACCACCCCAAACTGCTCGGCCTGAAAGCCACGCTGGATTCATACGGCACTCCGCTGATCAATGGACTTAATTGGGACGTCCCCGAATCTATCCACGCCATTATGGAGGCCGCCGGCCCCGACGCGCGTCTCATTGAGTGGGGCGGGTCAGAGCGACACGACGTCCTGCCACTTTTAGTGACCAGCGACGGCGCGCTGAAAGAGTTCGGCCACGACCATCGTCGTCTGCGCCCGAACCTCGTCATCAGCGGCGTAGACGGACTTGCCGAGCGCGAATGGCCGGGGCGCAAAATGCGCATTGGCGAGGCACTGATTGAATTTGTGCAACTGCGCGGACGCTGCGTGATGACCACCTACGACCCCGACACGCAGGAACAGAATCACAGAGTCTTGCGCGAGATCGTCAAAAAATTTGACGGCACCTTCGCCCTCGACACTGACGTTTTGCACGCTGGGTTTATCAATGTTGGAGATGTTGTGGAGCTTGTGAATTGAGGGAGCTACAAATCATCAGCCACGGATTGGTAAATCCGTGGCAAAAAAAATGCTATTTATCCATCACCTTGGCAAGGACAGTTGGTACAGCCACCGCCGCCCCCAGCAGGAAAATCCACGGGGTGACGAGGTAGGCGAAATACGAAACGGCCAGGATGCCGACAGAGTACGCGGCCAGCAGGTCGAGGTCAATATCGCGCGGCATCTTTTGCCAGCGGACTCCCGAGACGAGGAAACGCGTGACGTGCACACACATGGCGATGCTGACCAGAATCGCCATGGCAATCGTCAGGTTGAGTTGAGGCTGAGAGTAGCGAAACGCATTGCGCAGAAGCGGCAACAGATTCAAAACCACCAGCGCCGCAATTTGCGCGAGACCGAAGACCGTCAGCGTGCGCGGAATGTGCGCGAGGTTTGAGTCCGCGACGGGCCGTGTGCCGAACCAGATCGGCGTCGTCAGTGCGCCGCCTTTCAGGTCACCGACCACGTCCACGATGCCGAGGAAGGAGCCGGTGATGAAGTTCATGAACACGCCAAAAGTGATGGCTAATGTGTACGAGAGGAAGTTGGGTTCACCAATTTTGTCCGCGCCGTAGAGGGCGAGGGCGAAAAAGCCGAGGCTTTCGATGGCATCTGTCAGCGGCGGAAAATTATTGCGCTTGCTGAACACGTCATAAATAATGACTCCCCCACAGGCGACAGCGAGCAGGAACATCAAAGTCAATGTTGTGCCAGAAAGATATTCGATGATGAAAACAGAGGCAGTGTGTGCAAGTGTGATGAGCAACGCGGTGCGCCGAGTCATGTCGCCGCGCACGAGAGGGTGGTCATCTTTGCGGCCAAGAATTTTGTCCAGCTCATAATCGGTGACATCGTTCGTGCCATAGAAGGTCATGTGGAATCCCCAGGCGACCAAAACGATGACGAGGATGCTGGTGATGTTGGGAAGTGTTTGCGGGCTGACGGTGGCCGCGCCCATCAACGGCACGAAGAGCGTGAATGCAAAACGCGAAAGGTAGACGTGCTCTTTAATTAAGTGTAAACGCGAGGGGGGCGGCGCAGTGGCTTGGGCCATGACAAAGCTGATGGCTAGAGTCCGGCCCGGGCGGGGTCAGATGCGGAGTCGCTGAGGCCGAAGCGCCGCTTGCGCTGGGCGTACGACTCGAGGGCTTCATCCAATGTGGCGGATGTAAAGTCGGGCCACATGGCTTGCGTAAAAAATAATTCGCTGTAGGCCGTCTCCCAAATTAAAAAATTCGAGAGTCGTTTTTCGCCGCTGGTGCGAATGACGAGATCGGGTTCGGGGATGCCGCTGGTGCTGAGGTGATTCGAAATGGCGCGCTCGTCCACCTGTTCGGCGGGCAGGCCACTGGCGAGGATGGCGCGAATGGCAGAAAGAATGTCATGCCGCCCGCCATAGTTAAGCGCCACGTTGACGGTGATCGAAATATTCTGGCGCGTGAGATCCATGGCGGCGCGCACTTTTTTTTGCATTGAGCGTGAAAGACCGTTGATGTCGCCAAAGTGATGCAGGCACACGCCCATGCGATGCAGGTTGAGCACTTCGCGATCAATGTAGTTGCTGATCAAATACATCAGGCCGCGCACTTCATAACGCGGGCGCGACCAGTTTTCTGTTGAGAAGGCATACAGTGTGAGATATTGCACGCCGCGTTCAATGCAAGCCTCAATAATTTTGCGCACCTGCAACGAGCCGGCGCGATGACCGAGCAGGCGCGGCAGTCCGCGTTCTTTGGCCCAGCGCCCATTGCCATCCATGATGATGGCAACGTGGGTGGGGACATTTTTATTATCAGGGGGTGTTGAATTTTGGGGAGTCATGTTGCACGTTTGCGCGTGATTATAATCGACACCTTCAAAAGCGATTCAATCACTTAACCATTTTTGTGGATGCCGCTCCGAATCAACTCAGCCATCTGGTCACGCATCTCGGCCGCGGCCAAAGCGGGTTCGCCCGCCCGAGAGATTCCGCGCGAGACGGGAATCAACATCCCGCGCCCATCCGCCCTCAATCCAGATTTGAGTGTAGACTCGAGTTCGCCACCTTGAGCGCCAACGCCGGGCGCAAGAAACCACAAATCAGGCGCGGCGGCGCGGATGTTGGACATGATCTGCGGATGGGTCGCGCCGACGACAATACCGACGTTGTCGTTGACATTCCA
>VFKQ01000031.1 GCA_009885445.1 Anaerolineaceae bacterium
CCGTAGTCGTTGCGGTAGCGTTTGGGCGGGGCGATCTGTGAAGGGCACTCGATGGTGAAGAAGCGGCACGGGCTGTCGAGGTGCATCTGCCAGGTGACGGCGAAGGGGATGACGATGTAGTCGCCTTTGTGGAAGGGCAAATTGCCGAAGACGGATTTCAATGTTCCGCTACCTTCATGCACCCACCAGACTTCGTAGGCTTGTGAGTTGCGATAGAAGTAATCCATACTTTTCGTTGGACACGCCATGCCGAGAATCACGTCGCGGTTGCCGAGCAGGGGAATCTTCGACGAGACTGAATCCGCTCCGGGGGCGGCTTGACTCGTTTGGAGGGCGCGGTGGCGAATCGGGCCGAAGTCCACATATTCGGGGAGCGCGGGGCCGAGGTCCTCGGTCTTTGTCACGCGCGGCGGGAGGAAGTGATGATAGAGGATGGATTGAATTGAGGAGAAACCTTCGAGGCCCATCAGTTCTTCGCGATAGAGTTTGCCGTTCGGTTTTTTAAATTGGGTGTGGCGCTTGTGCGGAATTTGGCCGAGTTTGTGATAGAAGGGCATTTGAACCTCTTAGTTTGAGGGCAGGTTGCGCGGCTCAGTTTTTGCGATGTCGGAGTAGGCGGCAAAGCTTTGCGCGCCATGCGCGCGCGCTTCGCGCAGGGCGCGCTCTGCTTCTTGCATTAGTTTTTCGCCGTTGAGTCCTTCGCCGCCCAGGTGGCTGGAGAGACCGATGCAAATTGAGATGGGCGTGGAAAAACCGAGCGGGACGGTGAAGGTGCCATGCGTGACGCGCAACAGGCGGTTACAGACGATGCGCGCGTTGGCTTCGTCTGTGACAGGTAGTAGCGCTACAAACTCATTTCCTATTCTGGCGGGAATGTCGGCTTTGCGCAAGCGCGCATTAAGCATGATGGGCAGAATATCTGCGGGCGGCTTTGTGTTTTCCGATGGGTTTCGACCCGGCAACAGACCGATGCGCAATAACGATATTGGGCTGGCATAACGCTGACAGCGACCGATCTCGTAATCCATTAATATCTTGAAGACGCTTTCATCGTAAATGGTTGCTGAATCTTGCGGTTGTGTTTGCATGGCCGTTCTCCCGTTTGAATGAAGGCTTGAATCTAGGGTTGTGTAATGATAATGGACGCGACCAGCGCGTCGAGGATGGAGAGGGATGGGCTGAACTGATTGTCTGCCGCGCTGTTGACGCGTGCGTTGAGCGCGTTTGTGGATGCAGTGGCATCTTCCTGCGAAACGTAGGCGTGACCATCGGCGAGGTCGGCGATCATGGGCGCGTTCACGCTGATTCTGAGGCTGATGAGGTATTTTCCGTCGCTGGTGAGGCCGGTGAAAGTGTAGGTGAGGCCGGTTCCGCCCGGGGCTTGTGCGGCGAAGCTACCCGAGGAGAGGAAGCGATAGCCTGTGCCATTTTGGAAGGATAGGTTTTTAAATTGCGCATCTACATTGTGGCCCGGGTAGGGCAAATTCGGGAAGGCGTCGTGTTGCGTGTTTTGCGCTGTTTGCGATTGCAGGCGAGGGACGAGCTCGGGGTCCATCGCGTTTAAGTCTGCGACGCGGAAGATGCGGATGCCCGGGGTGTTGCTGTCTCTGAAATCTGTGGAGGTGTAGGCGCTGAAATAGACCGCCACGTGCTCGGGGTAATCCAACTCCCAAGGGGCGCCAAGCGCGCTGGCAGCGATGGTCTCGCTGGATAAACCCTCGTTGAGCGAGGTGGGGTAAAAGAATTTCAGTCCCACACCAAAGGAGGGAAAGGAGAATTGATTATTGGTCTGCGCACCGTTAACTTGAGGCGCTGTGGTGGGTGGAGCGGCTGGCGCAGAAACTGTGTGCGGGCTGATAAGAACTGATTGAATCAATGCGTCCAGGCTGGGGAGCGCGGGGTTGAAAATATTTAGGTCGGCGCTGTTAAGCTTTGCAGTGACTGCATCTAAGTAAGCAGGATAGGCGTCAAAATTATTCTGGTCAAAAGGGACGCCATCTGCGGGCAAGACCGCGTTCGGGCCTGGGTCCATCAGGAAAGGCGCGAGAACAGGCAGGACGGCGGAGACGTAGTAGGTGCCGTCGCTGGTCAACCCTTGGAAGGTGTAGAACACCGCTCCGTTGACAATCTGGCCGGGGAATTGCGAATACATGGTGATGAAACGAACTCCTGTCCCGTTTTGGAAGGAGATCATTTGAGCGTTGGAGTGAAAGACCTGTGCCGCGTTGTACGTGGGCAGGAAGGGCAGGCCGGTGACTGTGGATAGGCTAGCTGGGTTAGCCAGGAGATCGCGCAAGGCCTGAATTCTTTTGCCGGCATCTTCGTTCATTTGGGCATATTCATTCGCGGGAAACACAAACAACTCAGCCTGTTGAAAGTTGCCTTCCAATGGATAGCCAATGATTGGGTACGTGTTATACGCAGGGTAGTTTTCCCACCAGGGCATGTCTCCGCCATTGGATACAGGTGGAATGTTGGGCGAGACCGCTGACCCTGTTCCAAGACCGATGGGAATTGTGAAGGAGAGTCCGTTCAGTGAGACGGGGATTCCAGGCGTGGGTTGTGTGGCGGTGGGCGCGGCGGCGGTCATGGCTTGAAACGTGGCCGCGACGATATCCTCCACTGATTGGCCCTGTGGCGCGGATGTTGTCGGGATGCAGGCCGAGAGCATGAGAACGAGCACGAAAAGCGCCGAAAGAATCTTTTTCATTATTACTTGAATCCTTTTTCGGAAATAGAATTAACTTGCCTGCTTGCCGATTGTGTTGCGCAAAATTCCGAGCCGTTCAATTTCCAACTCGATCACGTCGCCTTCGTTCAACCACGGGCCTTGAAACTTGGTCAACTCCAACAGACAGCCCGTGCCGACAGTACCCGAGCCAATCACATCGCCGACGAGCAGTTGTACCGAATCAGATGCGCGTGCGAGAATGTCACCGAAGGACCAGTACATGTCTTTGAAATTTCCCGCGGAGAGAGTCTTGCCGTTGACTCGCGCCGTCATGGCGAGATCGTACACGCCGGGCCGACCCGCTTCACGCTCGGTCAGTTCGTCCGCGGTGACGATGTAGGGGCCGAACGACGAGGCGAAGTCTTTGCCTTTGGCGGGGCCGAGTCCCACGGCCATTTCTTTGCGTTGCACATCGCGGGCCGACCAGTCGTTCCAAATGGTGTAACCGAAAATATGATTCGGCGCGTCGTCGGCTTTGAGATTTATTCCGCTTTTGCCAATGACGACGGCCACTTCAAGTTCATAGTCCATCGCGTTCGTATAATGCGGATAAGGAATCACATCCTCGTGACCGAAGGCCGCATTTGGATTCGTAAAATAGAAAACGGGAAATTGATACCACTCTTCGGGGACTTCACGTCCGCGATTCTTGTTCGCCGTTTTGACATGTTGCTCGAACGCGTATCCGTCGCGCAGTGTGGTGGGTTTGAGCGGCGAGAGAAATTTTACTTCCTCCAGCGCGAGCGAATCTGACGAGGCTTTCGATGCGGCGGTTTCAGCGCCGGCGGCAATGACGGCCAGCATATCGGCGTAGGGCAGTAGATGCGCGCGATCATTGATAATCAGCGCGGGCTGCGAAGAATTTCGGGAGGTTGAGATGGTTGCGAATTTCATGGTGGGTTTGGGTTTGAGAGGAATAAAGGCGGCGGGAGATGAAGGGAGATTAAGCCAAAGGAGACTATCTCACCAGAGTATCTTTACCAGGCGCGAATCTGTGATGGCAATGTCGTATGTAATGAGCACCGCATTTTGCAACAATGCTTCGGCCACGATCAAACGATCATGAATATCGGGAAGTAATCGAAAATCCTGAATCTTTGCGGCGGTCTCAGGTAAAAGAGCGAGGAATTGGAAGCCTGGCCTTGAACGCAAACTTGAAATTATTTCGTCTGGCTTTATCGTCTTATGTTTTTCGGCAAACATAATTAATTCTGCAACTACGATGGCAGGGATGAAGACGCGTACCTGCCCATTGATTGCAGAATCAAATATCTGGCGAGCCTGCATGCCCAGGCGCTTGGAGCCGCCAAGATACCAGATCAGCGCGTGAGTATCTGTGAGGTATTTATCCATCTCATTTGGCTCGTTCTACGAGCCTGGATTGTTTTGCCAAGCCTTTATTCCATAATTTCTTCGCAGATTTTATCTCCGCGTCAGAAATACCGGCCAACTCAGGAAAGGCTCCAAAGAGAGATGTTTTGGCAGAAATCTTTTGCTTTGAAGTTTTTACCCAAATTTCCACCTCCATATCCTCTGGGAGATTCACTTTTTCCTTTGGCTTAAATACCCCTTTTTTGTAAACTGCTTGAACCGCAATATGCTCCATGTTTACTCCGTTTTGATAAGTTGTCCGACGATCTCATTGTGACTGATAATCAGCATGGGCGCAACCCGGCTTGCTCATGACCGCGGGTTGGGTTTAAGTCCGCCCAGAAAATATCCCCTCTTGTTTATTTCAACGACCCGAGCCGAATCTGCGCGTCGGTGTAGGAATACGACGAAGTCCAGCATCCCACTTTGCTTTTCAGGCGAAAGTGACATTTTTTTTGGATTTGTTCTGTAACAGTCATAAAAGCCTCCAAAATGATTATAAACCAATCGTAGCACTGACCAAATTGCGCGCGATTCTTCTCGCTATAAAGTGTAAGAATCCTTGACTATAAATTACCGCGTTTCTCTTGCTCGGCCTCAATAGACTCAAACAGGGCCTTGAAGTTGCCTTTGCCGAAGCCTTGTGAGCCGTGGCGTTGGATGACTTCGATGAACATCGTCGGGCGGTCTTGAATCGGACGGGTGAAAATTTGCAGAAGATAGCCTTCATCGTCGCGGTCGACCAGAATGCCGAGGTCGTGGATGTCTTTCATGTTCTCCTTGATACTGCCCACGCGCTCGGGGAGCATTTCGTAATAGGTATCAGGCACGCGTAAAAATTCCACGCCGCGTTTGCGCAGGTTTTCCACCGCGCTCAAAATGTCGCCGGTGATGATGGCGATGTGTTGCACGCCGGGGGTCATGTAATAGTCGAGATATTCTTCGATTTGACTCTTGCGCCGTCCCTCGGCGGGTTCGTTGATCGGAAACTTCACGCGGCCATTTCCGTTTTGCATCACCTTCGACATCAGCGCCGAATATTCGGTGGAGATGTCTTTATCGTCGAAGTGCAATAATTGGCGGAAGCCCATCACCTGATGATAAAAATTCACCCAATGATTCATCTTGCCCAATTGCACGTTGCCCACGATGTGGTCAATTGCGGCCAGACCCGCGGATTCAGTTTCATATTCAATGGCTTTATAGGTGGGCGCAAACACGCCTTTGTAATCCGCGCGGTCAACGAAGACGTGCAGTGTTTCGCCGTAGGCTTGAATCGCGGAGGTGCGATAGATGCCGTAATCATCTTTTTCTTCGCGCGGACTCCACGCCGATTTGCCGCCGCGTTCGGTGGTGGCCTGCCAGGCTTTTTCCACATCGTCCACTTCGAGGGCGATCATCTTCACGCCGTCACCATGCACCATGTGATGCGCCGCGATTTCAGAAGAAGGGCCATACGGCGCAGAAACCACAAAGCGCGCGTGACCCGCTTCGAGCACGTATGAAGCGGACTCGCGGTTGCCGGTTTCGAGCCCTGAATACGCCACGGGTTTGAATCCAAAAGCCTTCCACCAGTAATACATGGCTTGCTTGGCGTTGCCCACGTAAAAGCGCAGGTGGTCTACAGATTTGATTTGTAAAAAATCCGCCTCTTCGGTCATGGGGCGTTCGGTTTGAGTAGGGGCTGTCATCGTTTTCTCCTTGTTGGGGTGATGTGATTGTACGCCATGCCTGCCACGCTGGCAAATGAAAAACCGGGCTCCCGATTGGAGCCTGGTTTTTCGTTCATGGTTTTGGATGCGCCGCAAAAAATTCCCAAATTAATTGTGTGGCTGAGATGGTTTGTGTGGGCGCGTCACCGCCCGCTCGGCTGGGGCCGCTGTTGCCCGGCCAGGCATGACCGCCGCCAATGATTTTATACAACTCGACGGAAGTGCCGCCCGCGCAATCTTTGTACGACTCGTGGACGATATCCGCAAACGATTCGCTCGTCGGCGCATCGGGACAGCGGTTAGCGGCCAGCCAAAAATTAAGCGACTCCTCCACTGAGGCGAAGAGCACATCCGCGATCGAGTCGGGGCCGTAGCCGCCGTCGTAGGGCAGGTTTTGATCCGCCGTGCCGTGGAAGTGAATCAGCGAGACGGGTTCGCTGGGCGCGCAAACTTTGTAATTCAACGTGCCCGAAACCGGCGCGATGGCGGCGAACAAATCCGCCGCTTCGCAGGCGAGACGATATGAAAGGATGCCGCCGTTGGAGAGTCCCGTCGCGTAGATGCGTTTGCTGTCTATGTTATACGAGGACTGCAAATCAGCAACGATGGCGCGCACGAAGGCCACATCGTCCACGTTGTTGGTCATGGCGTAACCGCAACAGGCGCCGCCGTTCCAGGTGAGAATCTTATCGTCGCTGAGGCGGCCTGTGCCGTTGGGGTAGACGAGGATGAATCCTTTTTCGTCGGCGAGGTCGTTGAAGTTGCTGACGCTCCGTTGGTTTTCAGCGTTGCCCGTGCCGCCGTGAAATGACATGACTAACGCGACGGGCTGACTTGCATCTAACGTTGCGGGGGCGTGCAGAATATAGGAGCGCTCAAGCCCGCCCACAGCGAGGACTCGAAGCGCGTCGCTGGTGGCGGGGGCGTTGCGTCGGCAGGCGAGAGTCGCGAAGATGAGCAGGCAGAGTCCAGGAAAAAATCGTTTCAAAATATTTTTCCAAAATTCAGCCAGCAGTAGAACCGCTGGCTGAATGATGTTTTATTTAATCGTGCTGATAATCCCAGCCGAAGCTGACAGTGTTTTGAACTGTGACGGGGATGGTTTTTTCGATCACCGCGAAGGCGGAATTTTCGAGCAGAGGTGATGACCAACCGCCGGGGATGAGGAGGCCAACGTTGGCCGGGCTGAGCGCGTCAATTGAAAGACAAATCTTTTGTTGCGAAACTCCCGCGTTGGCGTCCACGGTGAATGACATGCTGTAAAATCCGCTCGCATCGGTGACGGCGGTGAACGCGCCGTAGTTGCAATTCAATTCAATTTTGACGGTGACGCCCGGAATGCCAAGCTCGCCCGAGTCGAAGATTCCATTTGCGCCGTAACTGCCATTGGAGCGGTCAATGCAACCGGTTGGCAGTGGGCTGGGCTTGGGGCCGTCGATGACGGAGCAATGGTCGCTCCACACGAAACCCGAAACATAGAAATGCAAAACACTTTGCGGCGTGGCCGTGGGACTGCCCGCTGGCGCAGGCGGCAATTGCGGCGCGGGTTGTTCGGGCGCGGTGGTTGCAGTGGGAAGCGAGACTTGTGCAGGTTGTGTGGCGGTGACAACGATCACGTTTGTTTGCGGCGTGCTTTCATTGGCGCCGGTGTTGACTGTGATGTTGCAAGATGAGATGGTGGTAGCGAGCAGGACAACAATACTGACGACGTAACGTGAAATTTTCATGGTGCAAGACTCCTGGTTAAATGATTTACTATTTTTAGGAAGAAACAAGCATTTGTGGCAGAGAAAAAATCTCAGAAAGTGTCTGAAAAGTCTGCGTTTTGATCGCGAAGGCGCCAAGTCCCAAAGTCACCAAGAATAAAAACTTTGTGGCTCAGTGCCTTTGTGGCTTTGTGATAGGTTTTCAGACATTCTTTGCGAGAACCCCACGCTCTGTGTGGCGCAGTGAATAAACTCAGAGATTTACATTACTTTGACCATCACGGTTTTTCCGCCGGTCATTTTTTGCAAGTCAGATGTGTTTAATTCAAAGATGGCGTTCGGTGTTCCTGCCGCGGCCCAAATTTTTTCGTAGTGCAAAAAATCTTCGTCAAGATAGGTTTCCATTTTTTGGGCGTGTCCAATCGGCGGGACGCCGCCAATGGCGAAACCCGTCACCGTGCGCACAAAATCGGCGTCGGCGCGACCAATTGGTTCGGCGGCATGTTGCGCGATTAATTTTTCATCCACGCGATTCGCGCCGCTGGTGAGCACCAAAATGGGTTTGCCGCTTTCTTTGCCGCGAAAGATGAGCGACTTGACGATTTGTCCGAGTGCACAGCCCGCACGGTCGGCGGCTTCTTGCGCCGTGCGTGTCGACTCGGCGTGTTCGATGACGCTGTATGAATAGCCAAGCAAATTTAGCAAGTCTTGAATTTTTTGAGCGGAGGAGGAGAGGGGCATGGGGAGGGAAAGGATGAAAGATGAAAGATGAAAGATGAAAGATGAAAGATGAAAGATGAAAGATGAAAGATGAAAGATGAAA
>VFKQ01000403.1 GCA_009885445.1 Anaerolineaceae bacterium
ACGGAAAGATCAAATGAGAACGGCGCCTGATTGAGGAACACCTCCCCACTTTCTTTGAATCCCTGCTCAGGCAGAATCCAGTCCACGAAGCTTTCCAGGCTTTCGCGGGTGATCACTACTCCCTTTGGCTCGCCGGTAGAGCCGGAGGTGAAGATGACATACCACCCGTCATCTTTTGCGGGCGCGCGAGTCTTGATGCCATGCTCAGCCCTGGGGAGAATGAGTTGAATCAGTTCAGGCGTGAGTGTCAGAATTGTCTTTGATGCCGTAATGATTGTGTCCACGCGCTGGTCGGGCAGGGAGATATCCAGTGGAATATATGGGTGTCCGGCCTTCACAATGCCGAGCATGCCGATGAGCATCTCATTTTCTTTGTGTCCGCGCAGGATGATGGGCGCTTTATTGTTCGGCAGGTGTTGAATTAAATAACCAGCTAGTAAATCTGACTCGTGGGCTAGCCCGCCATAAGTCAGCGTTTGACCGGCGCTGACGTGGGCGATGCGCTCGGGAGTCGTAGTCCCCCAGTGTTGGATGCGGGCGAGTAAGTCCACGATTAAAATCCTTGATATACAAAATCGGGCGAGCTGAGTTGGCCTTCGCCGTATAACAAAATTAATCCAACGAGGATGGCGAAATAATATAGTGCGAGCCATAACACGCGCCCAAATGGATTATGGTAAAAGGCCATGAAAGATTGCGTCAAGTGTTTGATTAACATAGATCCATCCTTTGCGGCTGGTGTGTGAGGCCAAGTCCATGCTGAAGTAGGGCGTGCGGCCAAATTCGTGCAGGTCAATAATGGGGACGCCGTATGGCGCGACCACTGCGTGCAATTTTTCGTAATATTTATTTTGCGCTGATTCTGAAACGCCCTGATATTCCCACAGCGGAACATTCATGGGCACGCTGAGAATCACCACGTCTGCGCCGAGTTCTTGAATCACGCGCAGGGTGATTTCAAGATCCTCCCATTCGCGGGCGTGTTCCACATCGTAAATAAAATCTGCGTCTTTCGAACCGTGCTCGCGCGGTTTGACAAATAATTCTTTTATCTTGTGCCATTGCGAATTATCAATGCCGAAAGTATTCGTGTCGGTATTTTGAATCTGTTCTATTTCTGCAATCGGCACCAGCGTTTCCCAGTCAATGTCGCGCGCTTCACGTTTGATTTGCACTTGCTCAGCAGAAAGATTGTGACGGATGAAATTAAATGTGGCGTAATGGTCTTGCACTTTGGCAATCGCAATTTGCAATTTGCCCAGCGGCCACGAAAGATAAAACAATGCACGATCCAATGGCTTGTCGCTGGCCAGCTTTTTCAGCGCAAATGTAAGAAATGTTTGGTCTTGCAAAGTTTCGGGGAATTCCAACATGCGTTGCGCGGCGAGTTGTTGGGTGTCCACGCTCAAGTGCGGACTGTAGGCCATCTCGAGCGCGTTGAGCGTGGAAAAATTTCCCGTGTAGTGACGGATGTTTACTTCGCCCTCGGGTGCCATGGTCATAATGGCCGGGCCGAGCGCCAGAACGACTCGTTTGCCGCGCAAGTCTTCGCCTAGCGCGGCAAATTTTTGGGCAATGGTTAAAGAGGAGCCGCCCAATGTCGCGTCGCTGAAAACCATGAAGCCGGTGGGATACGTGCTAAAGAAGCGATTCGCTTGCAGGGGTGTGTCAAGCAGGGCCAGCTCTGAGGCGCCGTAGATCATCAGCAGGTCATCCTGCTGGAGCGCGGCGCGTTCGAGCGCATTTCCGCCGCTGATGGACTCGTGGTCCACTCCCGCCACCGCATGGACGTATTTCTGCTCAAAGCGAGTCGCATAAATGCTGAAAGCAAAAGTCCCCAAGAGGGCAACGAAGAGCGCCAGCGCGCCGGCAAAGATATGCGGAGTTTGTTTCATGCAGGTTTTTGTGTTCGCTCGGCAATATAGTCAATGATCATTTGCGGCGTGGCCCACATGGCGCGGTCAATCTCGGCAGGCGAAAGGTCAATGCCGAAATCTTCAGAAAGCGCCACGATGAGTTCAATGGAGGCCAGCGAATCAAGCAGTTTTTCCCCAAACAAATCAATTTGCAAATCCTTGCGCACCTGCTCGGTGCCCGAATATTTCTCGAGTTCTTTCAAAACGGTTTCAGTCAGCGACATGCGAAAATCCTGTGTCATTTTTTTTGTTCGGGCGGATTATACCATTTGGGTTTAACTGGCTGATTTAATGCACTTAATGCGAATACAATGAATAGGCGAATGGCGCGTTAACGATTTTCGGCCCTTGAAAATTTCAAGTGCGCATTGATCAAAAGTGTGCACACAAAGGTTGTCACCCGATTCAGACTTCGGAAATCTTTAAGAGGGTTCTCTGTTTTAGGCGCATCCAGGCAGATTTCCGAAGTCTTTACGCCGAGTTTCTGACATGGTTTGCGCGCACACGATCAAAGATACAAGTCTATTAAACTCGCAGTATAATCTCGCCCATGCCCATCAGCCTCGACCAAATCGAAAGCCGCATTCAGCAACTCGTCGAAGTCAGCCTGCCGTCCATTTTGCCGGGCGTGAGCGTCGACGGAAACATTGCGCGCCAACTCTCCGAAGCAGTGCGTGCCCACGTCAAAGAATCGGGCGGAAAGAAATACGCCCCCAATATATTCACCATCATCACCCGCGCTGGCACACAGACCAACTGGCAAGACCCGCGCATGCTCAACACTCTGCGCGAGTCCCTGAACGTCGTCTGCCGCGAAGCCGGCCTCGATTTTGACGCCCCGCCCAGCCTCAGCCTCGCCACCGACCCAAACATGCCCGCCGGTGAAGTGCGCGTGATGGCCTCCTTTAAAACCACGGCGGGCCTCGGCCCCACTGCCAGCATAGCGCAAGAGGGCGTCGCCGAAGAAGACGCCAGCATGCCCGAAAACGCATTCCTGATTCTGGACGGCCGCAAGGTTTTTCCGTTAAAAGTAAATGTCGTCAACATTGGCCGCCGGCTCGAAAACCAGCTGGTCATAGACGACCCGCGCATTTCGCGCAATCACACGCAGTTGCGCGCCATCAAAGGCCGCTTCGTCGTCTTCGACCTAAACTCCACCGGCGGCACCTTTGTCAACGGACAGCGCGTCAGCCAGACCATCCTCTATCCGGGCGACGTGATCTCGCTGGCCGGAGTCACACTCGTCTACGGGCAGGATAATCCCCCCCCGCGACCCGACCTGCGCGTGACGGGTCCGCTGTCCACGCAGAATGCAGACCGCCCCACCGCCATTCTCAAAGACCGCACCGACGTGCGTAATAAACGCAAGAAATGAGCGCCACGCTCGTATTAATTTTGCGCGCCCTGCTGGCCGCCAGCTTATATATATTTTTGCTGTGGGCCTTCATCGCCATGTGGCGCGGCCTGCGCGATCAGGGCCTGTCCCTCGCCAACCGGCGCATCCCCTCCCTCGACCTCAGCATCCAAATAGAAGATGGCCCGCTCACGCGGCGCACTTTTCAACACGCCGAAATTTTCATTGGTCGCGACCCCGCCTGCGATGTGGCCCTCGAAGATAACAGCATCTCCGCGCGTCATGCGCACCTCAGCTATCACCACGGCCAATGGTGGCTCGAAGACTTGGCCTCCACCAACGGCACACGCCTCAACCAATCATTATTACAAGTGCCCACCGTGCTCGTCAGCGGCGACCAAATCGAATGCGGGCACAGCCTCATCATCGTCAGCATCGGCGCCTCCATCGAAGCCTCGCCCACTTTGCGCCTCCCAATCGAATCGTGAACAACAACCTGCAAGCCACTCTGCTCAAAGCGGCGGCCGCATTTCTGTTTATTTTTTCGGTCATCCTCAGCCTGGCCCCCTCCGTGCGCGAACGCACCTGGGCCGTGGATTTAAATTGGACGCACTGGATCGGATTCGCCGCCTGGGCCGTGCTCACCTTTTTCGCGCATCGCACCACCCTTGAGCGGGCGCCCAGCGCTGACGCCTTTCTACTCCCTTCAGCATCCCTGCTCGCCGGCTGGGGACTGCTCACCATCTATCGCCTCGAGCCAACGTTTGGCCTGCGCCAAACCGCGTGGCTGACTATTTCAACCCTCGCATTTATTTTCACCCTGCGCCTACCCCCAAACCTAAATTTTTTACGCCGCTATAAATACATTGCGCTGGCCCTCGGCCTGCTGCTCACCGCGCTGACATTAATCTTCGGCGCCAACCCCGCTGGCTTTGGTCCGCGCCTGTGGCTGGGCGGCGGGACAATTTATCTGCAACCCTCCGAGCCGCTCAAACTTTTGCTGGTGGCCTACCTGGCCGCCTACCTCGCCGACAGACTCCCCGCCACCAGCGCGCCCTCACAAAGATTCACTTTACGCGGGTTGTTGAATCTTCCATTTCTCATCCCCACCTTTTTAATGACCGGCCTCTCGCTGACGATTCTGCTCGTCCAACGCGACCTGGGCACGGCCTCCATTTTTCTTTTAGTCTACGCGCTGATTCTTTTTCTCGCCACCGGCAAACGCCGCATCCCCGTGCTCGTCGGCCTCGGCTTGATTCTGGCCGGAGCAATCGGCTACTTTTACGTAGACATTATTAATTTGCGCATCTCGGCCTGGCTCAACCCCTGGGCCGACCCCAGCGGACGCTCGTACCAAATCATCCAATCCCTTTTAGCCATCGCCAACGGCGGACTCTTCGGTCGCGGTCCCGGAATCGGCGCGCCCACGCTCGTACCCGTCGCCCTCTCCGATTTCATCTTCGCCGCCATCGCCGAAGAAACCGGCTTACTTGGCGCAGTCGCTTTGCTGGCCCTTGTGGGCATATTATTATTTCGCGGCTTGCGCACCGCCCTCGCCGCGCCCGATTCTTTTCAGCGCCTGCTCGCCGCTGGCATCACGTGTTACCTGGCTGTGCAGAGTCTATTAATTCTTGGCGGCAACTTACGCCTGCTCCCGCTCACCGGCGTCACCCTGCCTTTCGTCTCTTACGGCGGCTCCTCCCTGCTGACTGCTTTTGTCGCGCTGGCCTTGCTAGTTCGCATCAGCGCACGAGGCGAAAGTGAGCCAGCCGTCCTCGTCAGCCAGAAACCCTACACATTATTGGCAACCCTGTTCGGGCTGGGCCTGATCGCGTGCGCTTTATCCAGCGGGTGGTGGGCAATTATCCGCGGGCCGAGTCTGCTCACGCGCACCGATAATCCGCGTCGCTCGATATCCGATTTCTACGTTCAGCGCGGTGCGTTGCTCGATAGGGCAAACACGACCATCACGATTTCGCTTGGTGAATCTGGTTCTTTTTCCAGAAAATATTTGTATCAGGATTTAGCGAGTGTTATTGGCTATACGCAGTATCTTTTTGGGCAAGCAGGTCTCGAGTCCACTTTAGATGAATATCTGCGCGGCACGCAAGGCAACCCGGCCAGCCTCGTCCAATGGAATCAATTGCTTTACGGCACACCGCCAGCCGGTCTCGATGTGCGCCTGAGCATTGACCTCAACCTGCAAATCGCCGCCGACGCCGCACTCGCGGGCGAAACTGGCGCGCTCATTTTAATGAATGCCCAAAGCGGCGAAATTCTGGTCATGGCTTCGCACCCCACCTACGACCCAAACAACATCGGCGACGAAGGGCCCGCCCTGCTGACGGATGACCAAACCCCGCTGGTGAATCGCGCCGCCCAGGGACTCTACACCCCCGCCGCTCTTCTCGCGCTTTTAGCGGGCGCCCAATTCGACGACACCTCGCCCCCCAACGATGCGGCGCGCGTCGCGTTCATTGAGCAACTCGGCTTCTACGAGGCCCCTGCCCTGCTTCTGCCCGTGGCAGACCCATCCCCGCGCGGCGAAGTAGACTCGTTGCGAGTCAGTCCGCTTCAAGTGGCGCTGGCCGCCGCATCGCTCAGCAATGACGGAGTGCGCCCTGCCCCGCGCATTGCCCTGGCAGTTAACACGCCGATGCAAGGCTGGGTGATTCTGCCAACACAGTCCCAGCCTGTGACAATTTTTTCTGCGCAAACGGCGCAAGCCACGGCCCTCTCGCTGGCCGAGCCGTCAGGTTTATTTTGGAAATTTGTAACAACCGCTTTGGAAAAAGATAAGACCATCACATGGTTCATCGCTGGCACGTTGCCTGATTGGCAGGGCGCGCCGCTCACAGTGGTGGTTCTGCTAGAAAAGCCTGACCCCCAACTGGCAGAAGCAATCGGTCTGGCGCTGTTACGCGCCGCAGTAAATGGACACTAACTCAGGCCACTAATGCGCGCACGTAGGGGATTTTCTGCATCAGCGAGATGATCGCCCACGAAAGCACAAAGGTCGCCAGCGTGGCCAGCGGAATCATGATCGCCGCTGGCGCGCTAATGGTGAACACATGAAACGGGATGACAAAAGTGGACGGTCCGCTGAGCGGGAACGCGCTGAATTGATCAAGAAAGCCCATTACAAAAACATGAATCAAATACATGCCAAAACTGGCCGCTGAAAGATTCAGCACAATCTTTTCAAGCGCCGGGCGCGGACGTGAAAACATTTTTTCGGCAGCGGCGCGCAACAATATGTACGCAGACAGGGAGAGTAGGACAATGTTCCAGCCTAGCAAGTCCTGGTAAAAATCAAAGAGCGTACCGGAACGAATCGTCATATAAACGGTGACCCGCACAGTAAAGACCGCACACAGAATATAGACCGCAGACGATAACCAAATCAGGCGCGGCGTAAGTTTAACGCCCGTCAACAGGTAGCCCAAAATAAAATAGCCAATGTAGCCAGTGAGGTATCCAAGGTTGAAAATAAACTGCACCCCCAGCCATGCCTCCACCTGCTGTTGAGCCGGGCCTAACACAAACCAGATCGCCATGAAATACCACGCGGTTGAACGCTCGGCATTATTTACAAAAACGCGGAAAATTGGGGTGATCAGATAAATGCCAAACAGCTCATACATGAACCACAGATGATATTCAGCTGGGCGCGTGACGATATATAGAATTGATGTTTTTAGGCCAATCACCACACCATTCGAAAAAATAGATTCCTTTACGGCTAAATACAAGAGCGACCAAAAGAGAAAAGGGAGAATCACCTTTTGGACGCGCTTCGTATAAAAATTGGTCAGGCTTTCCTGCTTCGGCAATAGAAGAGCGCCACTGACCATAAACAAAATGGGCACACATGAGCGCGCGATAACATTGTAAACATTCCCCATTACCCAGTCGGTTGCGCGAAAATCTCCAACGCGAATTACCGCAACGGCTGATACATGCCCGAGAACAACCAACAAAATACCAACAGAGCGAATGAAGTCCGCCCAAAGATAACGGGAAGTGACAGGAACAGTAGATGTGGATTGCATTGAAAGCCTCAGCAGGAATGGCGGAATTATAATAACTACTCAGCCAACCTAATTATTGGCGGGTGTCTCTGCGAGGCGTTTGTTGCCGAAGCAGTCCCCTCAGGCAGGAGATTGCTTCGTCCCGACAAGAACATTCGGGATGGTATCAGGAAATACCCTGCTCGCAAAGACAGGCCAGAGTAGTTACGAATTATAACCAGATTGCAAAAAACGATAGATTTCCAACTTTGCCTTCATGCGCAAAGTTGGAAATCTATTTTCAAAAATGGATTTTTATACCGCGCACGGTCATAATATCTCGACACGGCTTTGCCGTCGATAATCGATTGCGGTTTTGAGAATCGGGAAATCTAACCACGGATGAAAGGGATAAAAGGCAAGCCTTCGCGCTCTCAAATATCCTTCGCCGCTTCGCATCTTCGCGGTGAGAAAAGCGCAGAAAGTGACCGTGCTCAGTATAGTACCTTATCTGGCGACGGGATTCACCGCTGTCTATGAGAAACGATGGAACGTGAAACTGTATCATAAGTCGTTGAAGCAAAATGCTTCTGTGGAAAAATCACCAACTCAAAGGGTGACTACTCCGCCAAACCATTTCAAGGTGAGTTAAATAAATTCAGGCTTTGGGGATCGCGGTAATTAAATGCTTAGGAGTTATACAGTTGGAGTAAGACCTTATCGTAACCACCGCCATATATTGGCAGAATCCCAGCAAAAAGCGTTTTTGGGCTATATATGTCAATCAACTGCGCAAGTCCTAATATTTTTGAATACGGATTAAACGGACGGACATGAAAAAAAACGGATATTTTTGCTTTTTCCGTGAGCATCCATGTTATCATCGTACAGAATTACGACAATTCGCAGTGCCGTTAAATTCACGCAACAGCATTTATTGCATCCGCAAAATAGTAAAAAGTACTTTTGGATGGAACACCTAACCAAAATGAACTGTAACCTTTTACTCGATTTAGGGTCATGTCTAAGGACTTGCCGAAAAGTTATTTTTCTGCAAGTCCTAAAACAGCGGTTTGGGTTTAGAAATAGCTGATCCCATGGATGAGAATATCGTTCTTAAAGATATTAAAAACCTGGATCCGGAAGCGCTTTCTGCTGTTTTCGAGGAATATGCGCCCTTGCTTTACAGGTATGCACTCCGTCTGTGCCGTGAACCCCAGCAGGCAGATAATGTAGTCGGCGATGTATTTTCGCGATTGCTGGAACAATTAGCGGCGGGCAAGGGCCCACGGAAAAATCTGCGCTCCTATCTGTATCAAACCGCCTACCACGTTGTTATTGACGCCGTAAGGGATCGAAAACATTATTCTTCATTCGAGCTCTTGTGGAACGAAAAAGGGGCGGCTAATCCGCCTCCCGAACAAGCAGAGGATTACCGCAGATTGGCTCTATTAGAGGAAGCCATAAATGCAATGTTGACAGACGACCAAAGAAACGTAATCGTGCTCCGTTTTCTTGAAGGCTTTCCTCTGAGTGATACAGCCAATATCCTTGGCAAGGAAGTTAATAATGTTAAGGTTATTCAGAATCGGGCTATCGCTAAATTGCGCGAAGCGTTAACCAAAGAATTTGAGGATTCGTGATGGAACCTAAATATCCTGAGGACTTGAAAAAAGTCGTTGAGTTGCTTCAAAAGTTAAGCAAAATAGACACCAAGTATCCAAGCGAGTTGCTTGCGCACAGGCGCGCTACATTCCTGGAGAATGCTTTGGCTGTCAAAGTGACTGCCGATATCGAAAGAGGAAACAGCGAGGGAGGCTCGAGCCAGGGAGGTTCGCCTCCTTCTGCGCCAAATATATTGCTTCAAAGTTTCGTGGCAACCACAATAGTTATTGGAACCATAGTTGTTGCCTCTGTTGTACGGAATCAATGGTTGCCTCTTTTGAGAGAAACTACCCCTACACCTTTACACTCCTCCGTGCCCGCATTAACCAGCACACTTGCCCGTACTCCTACTCTCTTGATTTCACCCACAGCTTCACCCACAGCTTCATCCACAGCTTCATCCACAGCTTCGCCTACAGCTTCACCCACAGGAACTGTCATTCCACCGACTGTCATTCCACCGGTAGATCCGAATGCAACAGCAACGGCAACAGCAATAGCAACCGAGGGAAA
>VFKQ01000296.1 GCA_009885445.1 Anaerolineaceae bacterium
GGCGATTGGACTACGTCGGTTGCCATAGGCCTCCACAGGCGAATAGGTTGACCATAAAGTGTGATCGTGGAATCCGTGATAGTTGCCTTCAAATTTGACAATCAAATCACGGCCCGTGTAAGCGCGTGCAACGCGAATCGCGTGCATTGTGGCTTCGGTGCCCGAGCAGGCCAGACGCACCATCTCCACTGCCGGCGCCATTTCGGTGATCATCTCAGCCACAGAAATCTCCAACTCGCCTGTCATGGCGAACAGAACGCCATTGCGAATTTCGCTGATCACTTTTTCGTCCACGTCTGCGTACGCATGGCCGAGGATGATCGGGCCAAATGCGAGTCGATAGTCAATGTATTTCGCGCCATCCACGTCCCACAAATACGGACCCTTCGCGTGGTCCACGTACGGGGTGATGCCCTCACCCCAATAGCGGAAGTTGGAATTGACGCCCAGCGGCAAAACTTTCTGCGCGCGGGTTTGTAATGCCTTGCTCTTTTCTCCAAACATAGTCATCACTCCTCTAAAAAAATTTAATAGGACTTCGCTTTTCCGCTAATCATCGCTCATCTGCGCCAATTCTGAATTATTCGCGAGAATTAGCATAGATTAGCGGATTCTTTTTGGTTTGGCAAAAGTCCGATTGATTAAGGTCGTTTCGTTAAACGCTCGAATTATACCTGCGGTTGGCATTTTCTCTTTTTGCGCAACAGAGATTCGCAATTTCATAGAGCGATGATGGCCAGTGTTTGTTCGCCGACCATTTCGCCAGGCCCCACGAACCCAAGGCTGAGATACAGTTTGCGCGCCAATTCTGCGCGCTGACAGATCGCGGTTCAATGAACATTATTGACTCAATATCCCGCGAATCGTTTCCACCGCCGCATCGCGCGTGACGTTGACCTGCTCGCCCGTGGACAAATTCTTCACCGCGACGGTTGCCTGAGCCGCCTCGTCGGGGCCGATGGTCAGCGCGACGCGAATCTTCATGCGATCTGCAAACTTGAATTGCTTCGGTAATTTGGCTGGCTCGGGGTAAGTTAAAACACTCAAGCCTGCGTTGCGCAGTTCTGCCGAAAGTTTATAAGACTCCATCCATAGTTTTTCATCGAAGACTGTCACCAACACTTCGGCAGTAATCGGCGCGGCGGGAATTAGTCCGGCCTCCTCTAGCAAAATGCCAACCACCATATCGCCCATTGCAAAGCCCACGCCTGAGAGCGGTTGTCCGCCCACATCGGCGAGCAGGTTGTCGTAGCGTCCGCCGCCGAGGATAGCACGCTTCACCGAACCCTGAATGTCGAAAGATTCAAATACCGTGCCCGTGTAATACAACAAGCCGCGCATGATGTTCGGGTCAAACTTCACATATTCTTTCACGCCGAGCGCTTCGAGTGCGGCGAAGAGACGCACGAGTTCATCGCTTTCTTTCCACAAATCAAAATTGCCCAAGGTGTTTTTCAGGCCATCCAGTTGCGCGGACGTCAGCCCCATTTCGAGCGCGTAGGTTTCCCATTTGGCGGATTCCATTTTGGTGCGACGGTCAACGAGATTCGACACGTCCATGCGCTTTTCGGGCGGGACGCCGAGGGCGTCGAACTGCGAGTCCATTAGGCGGCGATTATTCACGTAGATGGCAACCCGCCCCGAGCCGAGTCCGACCGAGCGCAGGAAGGTGGCGGCAACGGCGATCAGCTCGGCGTCCGCTTCGGGCGAGTCGACTCCGAGCAGGTCAATATTCCATTGAAAAAATTCGCGGCTGCGTCCGCGCTGAGGTGACTCGTATCTCCAAAACGGACCGAACGACCACCAGCGCAGAGGGAAATTTAATTCGCCCTGTTTGGCCGCGATCATGCGCGCGAGACTGGGCGTGAGTTCGGGACGCAAGGCCACCATACCGCCGCCGCGATCTTCAAAAGTGAAGGCTTGTTTCTTGACGAGTTCATCGCCCGACTTGGCCGCGTAAAGTTCGAGCGGCTCAATGAACGGGCCGTCCCATTCTTGATAGCCGA
>VFKQ01000046.1 GCA_009885445.1 Anaerolineaceae bacterium
GATTACGGGAGAGGGGGGTCTGACGATTTTGCGCGCCTCTGTTTATAGCGCGCATCACAAATCTTTTGCCCATCGCGTCCTCGCCTTCCTCTCCTTCATGGCCTCCTCATTTTTCCTCGGCCTGCGCGTGCGCAACGTGGACGTGGTCTGGGGCACCTCCCCGCCCATTTTTCAGGGCCTGTCGACTTGGATGCTGGCGCGTTTGAAGCGCGCAAAATTTCTTTTTGAAGTGCGCGACTTGTGGCCCAAATTCGCTGTGGCCGCCGGCATTTTAAAAAATCAGATTCTGATTCGACTCTCGGAATGGCTGGAGGGATTCCTCTACCGCCATGCAGATAGGATCATCGTCAACAGCCCGGGCTTCAGCGCGCATGTAGCGGGTCGGGCCACGAAAGGCGTGACACTAGTCCCCAACGGCGCAGACCCCGCAATGTTTGACCCCGCCTCCAACGGCGCAGACTTCCGCCACGCACACGGACTCGGAAATAAATTCGTGGCGCTGTATGCGGGCGCGCATGGCATGTCGAATGACTTGAGCATCCTTTTGGAGTCAGCACGAATCTTGCAAAACGTGACAGTCACTTCGGAAGTGACTGTCACGTCGTCACCCGAGATTCAAATCGTCCTGCTCGGCGACGGTAAAGAAAAACCCGCGCTGATGGAGCGGGCGAAACAAATGAAGTTGAGCAACGTCACGTTCGTCGACTCGATTCCCAAATCGTCAATGCCCTCTGCACTCGCGGCGGCGGACGCATGCATTGCGATTCTGAAACCGCTCGAAGAATACAAGACTACTTACCCAAATAAAGTTTTCGATTACATGGCGGCGGGGCGGCCGGTGGCGCTGGCCATAGACGGCGTGATTCGCGCGGTGGTCGAGTCTGCGGGGTGCGGCGTCTTTGCGCAACCCGCTGACAGCGCGGCGATGGCCGAAGCCCTTCGAGCGCTGGCGGCGAATCGAGCGGAGTCCGCATTAATGGGCCTGCGCGGACGGGCGTATCTTGAGGCGCATTTCAGTCGCGCGGCGATTGGCGAATCGTTGGTGAAATTGCTAGACGAGTTGGTGATGGAGAAATCATGAAAAAAAATTTGATTGCGCGCATTTTGATTGGGCTGGTGACGGGTTGGAATTTGCAGGCCGCGTTCGCATTTTTATTTTGGCCGGCGCAGGTGGCGGGCGCGTATGAGTTGAGCGGCGCGGCGGGCGCGGCGGCGATGCGCGGTGTGGCCGTGCTGTTTATGATGTGGAACGTGCCGTATGTTTTTGCGCTGTGGAACCCGGCGCGATTTAGACTCGCGCTGGTGATTGCGGTGATTATGCAATTCGTGGGGCTGGTCGGCGAGTCGTATATTTTGACCACGCTGACGGTGGACCATGCGATCCTGCGCGCGTCGATTTTGCGCTTCATTATTTTTGATGGTGCGGGGTTGGCGCTTTTGGCGATTGCACTTTTTACGTCGAGGGAAACGTAACGCGATATTCATATCGCGAGCCAGGGAATCGCGACACCATGGTGTCGCCTTACACAACCGGGGAACTTTCGCTTCGCCAGACCCGTCCACGAATCATCTTGCACACAGACTCACGCCGACATTCACTGTGGCAAGGAGGAGATAAAAAAATGAAACACCGTATTTTGTTCGTTTTCGTTTTGGCTGTTTTGGTGCTGGCCGCCTGTGGAGCAAAACCAACATCAGTCCCGGCCATCGAGCCCGCCTTCGGTTTTGAGCCAGACATTGCTCAAGCGCCGCCCGCCGCCCTGCCAGAGTCTTCTTCTGCGCAAGAGGAGGCCGCGCGCAACGCCGGCGCAGACTCTGGCGGAGTCGTGTACGACACTGGCGCGCCGGCCAGTGATCCGCTGGTCTTTGACCGCATGGTGATCAAGAATGGCGAGATCACTTTGCTGGTAAAAGACTCAGACGTGGCGCTGGATGGCATCACGCAAATGGTGGGCGATGTGCGCGGATACATCGTCAGTTCGCAGATCTATTATCAGGAATACTTTGGCACAAATTACAAATACGCCACGCTGACGATTGGGATTCCTGCGGATCAATTTGAAGTTGTCTTGCGCCGCTTGCGCAACATGGCGATTCGCGTCATAAGCGAAACGGCTTCGGGGCAGGACGTGACCGACCAGTTCGTGGACTTGCAATCGCAGTTGACCAATCTCGAAGCCACACGCGACCGCATCAAGTCTTTCCTGGATGACGCCAAAACGGTGGACGAAGCGCTGAGGATTAATCAACAGTTGTCAGAGATCGAAGCGCAGATCGAACAGGTGAAGGGCCAGATGAATTATCTGCAAGACCGCTCGGCTTTCTCGACCATCACCATCAGCGTCCAGCCAGACCTGCCAGTGATTCCGCCCACGGCAACCGCGACGCCGCGTCCGACGTCCACGCCCGCTCCGTGGGAGCCAGGCAAGACTTTCGAACGCTCGAAGCACGCAGTGACCAGTGCCTATCAGGGCATCGCCGAATTCTTGATATGGTTCTTTGTTGTGCTCGTGCCGATTCTGGCCCCGTTCGTGTTGATCGCCTGGCTGATCTGGCGCGCGATGCGCAGGAAGCCCAAGGTGTAAATATTTTTTGCCACAGTTAACAAAAACGCGGACGGCCTGGAGGCCGTCCGCGTTTTTTGTTAACTGACTCCAAAGCATATTTTCTTGACAGATGAAATGATATTCTCTAAAATAGACTAACAACATTGCCACGGGAGGCAAAGCATGGATAAATTAACCAAATCCAACAATAGTGGTCAAGCTGACGACGAAAAGAAGCCGAAAGAAACTGGATGGTTTAATGCCACTGTAGCGGTGGCTATCATTGGAGCTCTCAGCGCTGTCATCATCGCAATAATTAATGCGCCCTGGCTCCTATCTTTTCTACCTCCTACACCAACCCCCATCGTTGCGGTAACTTTAACCGGGCCAGCGACTGAAGTTCCAAATCCGACACCAACCGTGTTTGAAGTTTTCACTTTCCCGCCCCCGAGCGACGTGCCGTCTCAGCCTCCTTCAACCCTTTCGCTGAATGAGGTCTTGTGGGTAACAGTAGATCTAACGGCTTCTCTCACCAGCGGCAAGGCTCCGTTCAAAGTTAAATTCAACGCAGATAACTCCACCTTCCAACTCGGGTCGGGAGAAGTAATATCTTGCAATGCGACCAGGTCATGCATATTTACATGGACGATCCACAGCGACGGTAAGATAGACCCGTTTCAAACACCCGATGGGCGTATGGAGTATCCATTTACAGTGCGCGGCAACTACGTGGTGGTGGTAACGGTATGCAGAGATATTCGTTGCGACTCTGATCAGGTGGAGATTGAAGTGAAATAAAAAAACAGCGGACGGCCTGGAGGCCGTCCGCGTTTTGATTTGGCGACTCTCAAATAAAGTAACTTACCTTACGCAGATTCATGTTTTTGCGCGGGCGTACTCGCCCGAAGCAATCTCCCTGACTGCAAAGGAGGTTGCTTCGTCCCGACAACAGCATTCGGGATGATATCGGGGAATACCCTCCTCACAAAGACACCCACATGGTAGAAAAGATTTAATACGTAAGCTGAATAAGTGTTAATGATAGATCAACTCTTTAATTTCATTATCCGTCATCAGGGTGGCACGGAAGGCTTCGTGTTGTCCCGGCTTGCCGATGGCCGTCACGTGGGCGTGCATATCGAGGCCGCGCTTGAAATACGCCTGGCGAATGACATGTAATTTGTTAGCGCGCATGCCCGCTTCGATCTGGGCAATCTTGTGCAATTTCTTCACGTCGAAAACAATAGTATACGAGTCTTCTTCGCGCACACGGTCAATAGCGCGCTCAATGAACGGGAAGACCCACAACACCAGCATCATGGTGGCAGTGATGAGTGTGCCAAAACCCAGCGCGCCGCTCCCGAAGGTCATGCCGACTGCGGCGGTGACCCAGATGGTCGC
>VFKQ01000277.1 GCA_009885445.1 Anaerolineaceae bacterium
CTTTGTGCTGGACGGCTGGACCGTGGAGCGCGGCACAGAAGCCTATTTGGGCAGACTGGTAAAAGGCGCACTGACCGTCACCGCCTGCACCTGCTCAGACCTGTACAGCCAGATCATCAGCGGGTTAAACCCGTAGGTCGCACCAGACCAAGCCCTTAGCCACAGAGTCCGCCGAGAAAACCTTGAGAAAAAGCTAAAAAAAAACTCAGTGCGCTCTGTGGCTAAATGTGTAAGGTGAATTAATTATTCCAGCCCGTGCGGCGTATATGTCCCCTGCGCCACAACGCGCGGCGCGCCAGAATCTTCTATTTCAAAAATTGTGTAACGCAGGTCAATGGGGAATACCTGAGCAAGCATCGTGTACACCGGACAGTATTTCTCAACTGACAATTCAATCGAACGCACTATTGCATCTTCGCTCAACGCCTGACCGCTGAAAATGTATTCGAGCGCGGCATGTGTAAACACTTTTGGGTATTCTGCCGTGCGGTCCGCGTGGATTTTCACTTCAAAGGCGCTCACCTTTTCGCGCTTCTTTTGCAAAATGGAAATCACGTCCATCGCGGTGCAGGCCGCCAGGCTGAGCGCCACCAGTTCCATGGGGCTGGGGCCGCTATTGGTTTTTTCTTTCGACGGGTTTGCGTCCAACGGGACAACAAAGCCGGATTTCCCGAGTCCGTCAAAAAGCATTTCTTCTTTCCAAACAACACTTCCATCCATAAAATTTCCTCCGTTCAATTTTTTGCTGGAGTTCAGGCCGAAGCCTGCATTCCAGTTTTTAAAAACTTATTCTTCAATAATTGGCACGACCACTTCTTCGAGCGTCGAAAGTTGAATCGCGCCCAACCACTGCAAGCGCACCTGCCCCGTGCGGTCAATTAAAAATGAAGTGGGCAGATTGGTCACCCCAAAAGCGCCCTCGCCCAGAAATTGCTCATCGAGCCAGATTGGAAACGACAAACTTATGTCATCCAAATACGATTCCACTTCGCCGACAGACTCGCCGTTATTGATTCCTAAAACAACAAAGCCAGCATCGCGATACTGTTGATAAAAAGTCTCGAGCGCGGGCATCTCTTCGAGGCAGGGTTGACACCACGTGGCCCAAAAATTGACCAGCACCACCTGCCCCGCATAATCTGTCAGCGAGGCTTGCGCCCCGTTGAGGTCCGTCAAGGTTAACAATGGAGAGGGATATTGCACAACCACCGGCATGGCCGAAAATTTTCGCGCGGCCTGCGCTTGGCGCAGGGTGATGATGGTCATCGTGCCAACGCACACGGCCAGCAAGGCAATGCCGACCGTGACAACTACAAGTGTTTTTTGAAAACCTGTTCTTTCAGACATGCGCAATGTCTCCTTGCGCGGCAGTATAACATGCTGGTTTTTTAAAACAAATCACAACTGGGTCAACAAATAAATTTGCTGACCCAGTTGTGATTACATAACGGACTACAGATTCTGCTTACAGCATTGGTGTCGGACGAAAATAACGATACAGCAAGAATCCGCCTGCGCCGATCAACACCACAGCCGAGACGTAATTCATCACGCCGCCCAGCGAAAAGAGCACTACAAAACCAAGCGCGCCCAACGCGGCGGCGGGATAGTAGCCCCAGCGCATCTTCGCCAGCAGGGCCACCAACAGGAATGTGGAAGACATGCCGAAGAAGAACACTGCGCCGCCAAAATCACCCACCGCTGGAGGCAGGGCACTGACAACGGCCAACGTGCTCAGCACACCGGCAGGAATCAGCGCCCACCAGCGTTCTTCACGCGCGCCCAAGTAGGTGAGCCAGAAGGCGAGAGCGAGGCCGCCGAGGAAAATAAACCCGCCGATATTTTCAAGCGAGTTGGGCAGCAGGATCAACGCGCCGATGGCGGCCAGCACGCAACCCGGAATGACAGCCCACCACGAACCACTGCGATACGTGAGCAGGAAGGCCGCGCCGCCCACTAGAAAGGCCAGCCCAAAAAAACCATCGCCAAAACTATCGATCAGGCCTTGTTGTTCGAGCAGGAACATTCCGCCTAAAAGGATGAGCAGGATGCCCGCAACTGTGCTTCCATCAAATCTTTTCATTTTTTTCTCCTATTTTTTTCATTCCTCGTTGCGAGCAGGGCGCACTTCCCGACGAAGCAATCTCCTTATCGAACAGGAGATTGCTTCGTCGCCGCACTCGCTGTTTAAGGCTCGCGGCTCATCGCAATGACAAAATATTGAGTTACATCACGCGCACACTCGCCGCGCCCACTTCGATGAGCATATCCACGCGGTTCGGAGCAGACTCGTAATCGGCAGATTGATTTACGTCGCCCATGCGCGGGAAACGATTCTCGTCCACGCGTACTTCGGCCATGCCTGAGCGCGAGCGCACGCGCGCGGCCACGCCCTGCGGAATGCGCAAGCGAATCTCCGCCGCGCCGCCGCGCACTTCAACGTGCGTGTGACCAGTGGCCGGCAAAGTGATTTCCGTTTCACTGGCGCCTGTGTCCACGCTGAGCGATGAAACGCTCAAAGCGCTGAGGTCCACACTCGAACTGCTTGCGCCCGTTTTCAGTTCGAGCGTGAGCGGCAGGTCTTTGGAGAGATGCAAGTTCCAGCGGAATCCGCTTGGGATGCCGACTATCGGGAAGGACGCTTCGTTGCCGAGACGCACGTTGAGCACATCGCCGTCCAACTGCGAAGTCACGTGCGCTTCATCGTTGACGATTCCATCCAGCGCCTTGCCAGCTGAGGCCGCACCATCAATGTGCAGTTTGCCCGCGCCAAAGCCCACGCGCACATGTGCCGAGCGCGCAGACAGCGCATCAATCGAAATAGATTTATCCACTTGCGCGCGATTCCAGCGGCCGCCGAGCACGACCCATAAGCCAACCAGAATCAAAATGACGGGCCAGAAAAAACGCATCCGGTCGAAAAGCATCAGCACGCCGAGCAAGACCAGCGTTACGCCCCAAAACAAGTTATTGTTGCGCATTTGTGTCTCCGGCGCGGTTGCGCCATAAATTTCTGGCCAGCATCCAAACGCCGAGGGCAATGAATGCGATGGCCGGGCCATAAGCGCCCAACACCGAAAGCCTGTCGAATAACGCGGCGAAAATCAGAAACAATACTGCGCTGGTGACCATGGCGTTCAAACCGCGCGCAATGTTGCGCCGCATCTTATCGCCGAGCAGGCCTTGAAGCACAGTGCCCACGCCCACGAAACCCGGAATCAGCGTCCACATATATTTCCACGAATCGGATTCGCCGGTGGTTTGCTGATAATAAAAAATTCCGCCAATGCCGGCCACGATGGCGGCGGGCACAGCCATGCCCGGGTTGCCCATAAACATGCCGAAGACCAGCAAGGCCGCGCCGATCCACATTAAGTTGAAGGGAAAGCCCATGAAAGATTCTGTAAAATCAGCAAACGAGGGCACGGCGCGCTGGGCAAAAAACCAAACACCCGCGGCGATCAACAACAGGCCAAGAATTAATTGCGAACGATTGGATCGAGAGTTCATTTACATTCTCCTTTTGAATCTACGATGTGCGGGAGCAAGCGCCCGCACTGCATACTAAAAATATCTACGCATTCCAGCGGACAAAGTTTCACAACACCTCCAGCGCGGACTCGAACAGCGCCTCCAGCCCCGCCCGAGCCGGGTTCAGGTTCTGCGGCATTTTCCAAGTCCCATCGGCCAGCGAGTCGACGATGGCAAAGGCGGCCAGCGCAGAGCGACCGTTGGCCTGCGCAACGGCCAGCATGGCGGCGGCTTCCATGTCCACGGCGAGGACGCCACGACGTTGATGAGCCAGCACCTCGCCGCGCAATTCGCGGAAGGGAGCGTCGGTGGTCCAGGTGGTGCCGATGCGATGCGCGTGATTCCGCGCGCTGAGCGCGGCACTGAGATTCGTCAGCAAGGATTCGGATGACGAGACTGAATCCGCTTCGGGCAGGTAGTGAGGCGAGGTCCCGTCGCCGCGAATCGCTTCAGCGCAGAGAATCAAATCGCCGCTGGATAAATCCGCTTGCAGTCCGCCGGCCATGCCGAGGATGAGGAAACGCTCAACGCCGAGGGCGCAGAATTCGTCGGTGAGGCCAGCGATGCCCGGCGCGCCGATGCCAAAGCCGGTGGAGAGGCCGATGCGCCCGCGCGTGCTGTTGAGCAAATAAAACTCGCCGAGAAAACCGCGTACGCGGCGATCAAAGAAAGTGCGCAACGCGCGTTTGGCTAAACTTTTTTGCGGCGCAAAGATGACAGCCTGCGGCACGGGGAAATCGCGCAAGCCGCCCGAGGCGCGGCGATAGGCAAGTAAAACCTTGGGTGTGAGAACGGGAGTGTCGTCGTCGTCTTCTGATTTGGTCATGATTGTTTTTGAAGCAGTGGTTTTTGTGGAAGAAAAAAGAAAGCCGCAAATACCAGCGCTTGAAGCGTTTCGCCGAGAAGTGCGGCCCATGCCGCGCCGAGAATTCCAAGGGATGGAATCAAAATCTGATATAAGGCGATATGGAAAATTACAGAAGCAAGCGCGGCGTTTACTACAGTATATTCCAGCTCGCGAGCAATCAGGGCGTATGAAATAAATGACGAAATAGTATATGGAATCAGACACCAGCCTAAAATTGAAAGCGGGATGGTTGCAGACAAAAATTGCTCGCCGAAGATAAGTGAAATGATGGGGCGCGAAAATAAACTTAACGCCAGAGCGAAAGTAAGGCTGATGAAGAGCAAGAGCAAGAATGCCCGCCGAAAACTTTGACGTGCTTGTGGCGCGCGGCGTGCAAGTGCAGGAAGCAATGCGCCTAAAATGGCATAGTGACCAAACTTGAGTCCCTCGACTACGCGGGCGGCGGAGGAAAACAATCCAGTGGATGCATCGTCCAGGAAATATGCAACGGCGAGCACGCCGAGTTTTTGCGTGAGCACGATTAGGAAAGTAAGCGCCGCGAATGGCAGAGTCGATTTGAAGATGGGACGGAAGTCGATCAGCGGGAACAATCGAAACGAGGGCAATGAGGCGCGGCTAATCCACAGCGATGCCAGCGAAACCAGCATCTGACCAAACAACAGGTTGATGCACAAACTTAATATGTCACTTGAAAAATAGACGGCGACGATTTGAACAAGCCCATTTGCAAAGCTGAGCGCCCAAAATAAATCCATGCGGTTGAGCGCGCGCAGGAGGGCGTTATTAACGGCAAAGACCGCCAATGGAAAAAGCGCGAGTGAATAAATCAGCAGGGACGAGTCGCGCAAGGCGAGCATGGCTGCGCAATACAACATCGAGAGAATCAACTGCAACGACAATGCGCGCGCGGCAGACTCGGTTACTGAGTTCGCGCGAGCGGTCTCACGAATCAAAAAGGTGTCTGTGCCAAAGTTGGTGAAGGTGTTGCCCAAAACTAAAAGGGACGCGATGAATGCAAAGTGCCCATATTCGCCAAGCTCAAGTTTGCGCGCGGCTAGGGCCGTAAAAATTACTGCCAGCCCCTGCGCGCCGACGCGGGAAATCAGAAGCCAAAAAGAATTTTTACGAACGGAGGCGCGGGCTTGCGCTTCAGACATGTTTGAGTGAAACGATGCTGAAATCTCCCCAATACTTGAAAGGCCAGCGCGGAGCGAGCGCATCATCTAGCTTGCGCAACATCGAAAAGGCGCGCGGATAATCGACTGAAAAATCTTTACTCGTCGCGGGGGGCGTCATAACGGACAGCGCTTCGACTGAGTCCAGTTTGAAATCCGCGCCCCAGGCCTGCGCGACTTGTCGCGGCGTGTAATAGTAGACTGGATAAACGAGTCCCTCTTTGTGCACGGTAGACTCGCCCGAGAAACGCCGCGCGGCAAGTTTGAACCTGCCGCGCAACACAAGCGCCGCTTCCCATAAACAGAACGGCGGCATCAGCGCCCAAATCACGCGCGTGTTTTGCCTGAGCAAGGGACGCACGTTTTCAGCCACCATCGCCAAATCGGAAACACAATTCAACCCGCCAAAATTGGAGAAAGTTAAATCAAATGGACCGGCCTTGGTATTTTTCAAATCGGTGTAAGAGAGTTGCTCAAACGACAACTTATCCTGCAGGCCAAGTTCACGCGCTTTCTTTTCGGCGCGAGTTAACATCTCGCCGGAAATATCCACACCGTGGACGGAGTAGCCGTGTTGCGCAAACCAGACCGCGTCGGTGCCGGTGCCACAAGCCAGGTCGAGGATGCGTCCGCCTGCGGGCACACGCGCAGCGACAAAATCATAAACGCGCTGGCGCATGCGTGCGAGGTTATCGTTGTTCTCGATGAAGTCGTCGTACTTGTCCGCGTTGCGGTCGTAGGCTTCAGCGACGGTTTGAAAGGATGTGCCGGAAAGAATGTTGTTGGGCATGGGTTCTCCGTTAATTTTCTACAAAACATTTTCACCGCGAAGTCCGCTAAGGACGCGAAGAAAATCTTTAGGACTTAAGTGATTCAAAATTCTTTTGCCGCGAATTCTTGTGCTGAGCTTGTCGAAGTGCCGCTAATGTTCGCTAATGCTTAAATGATTCGCTTGAATTAGCGACATTTGCGGCTGGCTCGTTGAGCATGAAACTTCCTCAACCTAAATTGACTTCTCGCCAGCGCGAGCGCATTCCACGGCGCGGTGACCAACCCGCGCAATGACGGACGCTTGAACGCGCGGCGCAGGCGGAATTCGTAATGCACACGTCCGTGCAGGATGCGATAGAAGGCCTGCGGAAAAGGTCCGTGGTAAAGCATGGCCAGATCGTCAGAGTCGACCCAGTTTTGTTTTTCGCCCAAGTCCAATTTCACGCGCTCGTAAAACTTGGTGCCGGGCAACGGATACGAAACCGAAATGCCGATGTCGTCTGGTGCGCAAGTCCGTACCATTTGCAAAGTTTTTTGCACATCGTCCCAGGTCTCGCCCGGGTAGCCGAATTGCAAAAAGAAGCCCACTTCGATTCCGCGCGCCTGCAATAATTTTGCGGCGCGTTCAATATCGCCGACCTTGTCGCCCTTCTCCATCGCGTCGAGAATTTTTTGCGACCCAGACTCCGCGCCCACCCACACGGTTTTGCATCCGGCCTGCGCCAGCGCGAGCGCCGTCTTTTCGTTGACCAAGTCTGCGCGTTGCAAACATTTAAACGGGATGAGCGCATCGGCATCACGCACGAGCGCCGCAAATTTTTCTATCCAATGCGGCTTGAGTCCAAAAATATCATCGGCAAACCAAATGTGGTCGGGCGCAAAATTTTCTTTGAGCCACTTCAATTCAGCGGCCACATTCTCGGGCGAGCGCGAGTTGTAACGCTGACCCCAAATGGGCTTCGCGC
>VFKQ01000280.1 GCA_009885445.1 Anaerolineaceae bacterium
AAGATCGGGCACAGTGACGCCATAGTCGCTTTCAGGGTCTTTATGAATCACAACAGGGTAACGCATAGCATCTCACTTTCTATCTTTCCACGTCAAGCCAGCCTGTTTGAAAATACTGCGCAATGTTCCGATTGGGATGTCCTTCTGCGGATGAGGAACCGTCACACGGCCAGGCTTCACCGGATGTTTGTAATGGTGATGACTACCTCGAGTATGAACCAGCACCCAACCATCCTCTTTGAGTTTGGCAATGATGTCGCGGCTGGTCATGGCAGGATTATACACACGGTACACACTCTGTCAACCCAAGAGTTAAGCGGATCCATCCGGCGGCAAATAGCGCAGATACCAGATTCCCGTTCCGCGCTCCTCGGCCACAGACCAGGGCGTGAGAATGATCACCCACGTGGAGCCCGGCCTGAGCGCGGCGGGTGTCGCGTCCAGGTTGAGAAACTGAATCGGTTGGCGCAGTCCGCTTTGTTTTTCGTAGGCCGTCGAATGCGTGCTCCAAAGGATGTCGTATTTCATTCCATCGCGGAAAAGAATCGCCTTGCCGCCATCGCCCTGCTCAAGATGGATGTCGAGATTCGTGGAGGAGACCACGTCCACGTCCGGAAAAATGACGATGATATTTTCAAAATTTAGCGCGCGCCCGTTCAGACGATCCATTTCGGAGTGCAGGATGCCTGCGTTTAATTTTGTCGAATCATCCACGAGACGCAGATACGATTGCGAAAGCGCGTCATAATCCCAACCCGATTGATTCAAGAAAGCCCAATACTCATCAATGTGCAATGCGGGCAGACCGCCTGCGGGAGGCGCTTCTGCAAACATGTTGCTGACGTAATAAAACTGCGTGCTTTTTTTGCGCGCATGATCTTCTGCCACTTCGCGCAAACGCTCAAGCTCCATCATGAATCCGCCGCCCTGCACTTCGTGCGCCACGAACGAACACTTCGGCAATTTCTCCAACACTTCTTCAGACGCGAACGCATAAATCAAACATGAGTTCTGATAGAACGCGGCGATGTCGGCATACACCAAACGTCCCGAACGCACCGGACCCACTTGCGCATCTGGAAGTGACTCAGCGACATTTGCCTGCGCGATTTTTTCAGCGGACGCCACCAACCCGGCATCCCACACGAATGAATCCGCCTCAACACGGACCGTGGAGCGGGTTCGCCCTGTCGACGAGTCTGCGTCGCTGTCGGCGCTTTCGTCGCCCACATCGGTCACGCTGAAATTAAATCCTGCGGGTTTAACAAATTCAATAATATATTCGCCCGCTTGCACATTGAATCCGTAATAGCCATTTGAGTCTGTCGTGGTCTGCTGAATCATTTCGCGCGTAGACGCGTCGAGCAAGTTCACACACACGCCGCCCACGCCCACCTCCCACGCATCCGCGCGGCCATCTTCATTTGAATCCAACCAGACGCGGTTGCCAATAATAATTTCAGACCGCACAAATAATTCCGTGCGCACAGCGCAATCACCTTTGAGCGCAATCTCCGGCGCGGGGAATTGTCCGTGGAACACGGCCAGGTGACGTGTCGCTCCCTCAGTGATCGAGAACTCGTACACAAACGCCGCGAACGACAGTCCCGCCTGCGGGCGGGCTGTGGCCGGAAAATGCGAAATCGAAATTAATATCGCTGGCAGTTTCAACAGCGACGGGTCTTGCACGGGCAAACCCGTCAGCGGGTTGAGCGGCGCGGGGAACGAACCCGCTTCGGGCGCGAGTACGAGCGGCGCGGCGAGGGACTGCAGAGTCGCCGTCGGCGTAAACGTCGCAGTAGAGTCGGGGGCCGTCGTCGCCGTCGTTGTCGAAGTCGAAATTGAGTCCGGTGCCGCCGTGGATACAGGTTCGCAAGCCAGCAACGCAGAAAGACTAATGAGGGCGAAAAACAAAATAAAGCGTTTCATGAATTCTCCGATGACTGATCACTGATCACTGACAACCACATCATCCTCGATTCCCCCGTTCTTCACAACCGCCGAAAGTCCTACTTCCAGGCGTTCTTGATTCTTTTGTAAGTTTCTTCGATGGTCTCGGGCAGGACGCGCGTCTCGCCGACGGTGGCCATGAAATTTGTGTCGCCATTCCAACGCGGTAGGATGTGCAAATGCACATGGTCGGGCACGCCCGCGCCGGCGGCCTTGCCGATGTTCGCGCCGAGGTTGAAGCCGTGTGGACGATAAATTTCTTTCAAGACATTAATCGTCTGCGTGACGAGTTCCATCATTTCGGCGCGCGTTTCAGAATCAAGAAATTCCAGCGACGGTTCATGGGCGATGGGCGCGACCATTACGTGCCCATTTGTGTATGGGTATAAATTAAGCATCACGATGACGCGCGCGCCGCGATACAAAATCAGATTCTGCGCGTCGTCTTCTTTTTTGAGTGCGTTGCAAAAAATGCAACCTTCCTCTTTGAATGGACCATCAATGTAATCCTTGCGCCAGGGAGAGAATAATCGTTTCATATCGGAATTTTATCATGTGGCATATCGTAGGGGCACGGCGGCGCCGTGCCCCTACACGCCCATCACAATCTGGGGTATCCTCGCCGCATGTCACAACCCTCGCTCTTTGCCGGCGCCCAGTGGACAGTCTCACGCCTGACTCGGCATCTGAGCCAGGTGCTCGAAGCCGACCCAGTCTTGCAAGATGTGTGGGTGCGCGCGGAGATTTCAAATTTGTCGCGGCCCGCATCCGGTCATATTTATTTCACGCTCAAAGACGCTGGCGCTTCATTAAAAGCAGTCATGTGGAAACTCGAAGCCAGCCGCCTGCCCTTTCCGCTCAAAGACGGCATGGCCGTCGAAGCGCACGGACGCATCGGCATCTACGAAGTCAGCGGACAATATCAACTTTACGTCGACCTCCTGCGACCCGTGGGCGAGGGCGCGCTGTATGCAGAATTTATGCGCCTCAAGTCTATGCTCGAAGCCGAGGGACTCTTCGACCCCCAGCGCAAACGCGCCATCCCCGAATTGCCCAAACGAATCGGCATCGTCACCTCGGCCACGGGCGCGGCATTGCGCGACATGCTCAACACCCTGCGCCGCAGACTCCCTCTCGCCGAAGTGATTCTCGCGCCCTCGCCCGTGCAAGGCGCGGACGCACCTCCTGCCCTCGTCAAAGCGCTCAATTCTCTAATTCTCCAATCGCCGGATGTAATTTTGATTGCGCGCGGCGGCGGCTCCATCGAAGACTTGTGGGCCTTCAACGACGAACGCGTCGTCCGCGCTGTGGCCGAATCGGACGTCCCCGTCGTGAGCGGCGTGGGCCACGAGACCGATTTCACGCTGACAGATTTCGCCGCCGACCTGCGCGCGCCGACTCCCACCGCCGCGGCGGAGCTGGCCACGTCCATCACCATTTTTGATCTGCGCGCCGAGATGGAAAATTTTGAACAGCGCGCTTACACTGCCATCAGCGAATCACTTTCATCACGCCGACTCGAAGTCGCCAATCTCCAATCTCGAATTCTCTCTTTCTCCCCCGCGCGCCAACTACAATCCGAACGACAACGCGTAGACGAGTTGTCGCGCCGCGCGCAAATCGCGCAGACGCATCGTCTCGCGCTCGAAGCGAGTCAAGCGCGCGGGCTGGCGAAGCGGCTGGTGGCGCTGAATCCGTTTGAAGTCCTGGCCCGAGGCTACGCCGTGGTGACGAAAGCAGACGGGAGCGTGATCCGCCAGTTGAGTCAGGCCGGCGCGGGCGCAGAAATCCACATCCGCGTGACAGATGGCGAGTTTGATGCGCAGGTTGGAAATCGTAAATCGTAAGATTTCTTCACGGGCTTAAGCCGCCGTCCTCGGCGGCGGTTCACTAGTAAATCTTGCGCCGAGGACGGCGCAAGGAGCCCCTTTTATTTTTACGAAGCATGAAATCAAAAATATCAAACGAGGTAGTATGGCAAAATCAACATCCCCCAAAAAAGTGGACGAACTCTCCTATGAGGAGGCGCGCGCGGAATTGGAATCTATCGTGGCCGCGCTGGAGGAGGGCAACCAGAAATTGGAAGAGTCAATGGCGCTCTTCGAGCGCGGACAGGCATTGATGAAACGTTGCAACGACCTGCTCGAAGGCGCAGAGTTAAAAGTGCGCGCGCTTTCGGGCGGGGAATTAAAAATGTTTGAAGAGGCTGAATGAATCTAGGTGCGGTGTTACAGAACCATATTTTGATCGGCGCGCTGGCCGCATGGCTAATTGCGCAAGGCCTTAAGCCGCTGACGGAATATCTCAAAACGCGCGAGTGGAGATGGATGATGGTCTTCAGCGCGGGTGGCATGCCCAGCTCACATTCCGCGCTGATCGTCGGCGTGACGTTTGGCACCGGCCTGTTCCTCGGCTTCGACTCTCCGCTCTTCGCACTGGCCCTCGCGCTAACCATGATCGTCGTCTACGATGCGGCGGGCGTGCGCCGGCAGGCGGGCATGCACGCCGAACGCATCAACGCTTTGTTTAACGAATTATTGAGCGGGCATCTGTGGGACCAAAACGAATTGCGCGAAGTACTCGGTCACACGCCGCTCGAAGTGACCGGCGGAATTTTGCTGGGCCTGCTGGTGGCCATGTTAAATTGGATGGTTTGGCAATAAGGCCAGCCCTCGCGGCTTCGCGGTAAGAAGTAGTTCGTCGGAAGGATTTAGAAAACAACTCTGTTGCTCAAGCCGCCGTCCTCGGCGGCGAGCAGGGCGGCAAGGACGCACAGAAGTAAAATTACTTTCGACTAATCACTGAAAAGCGCAGAAAATGTCTGTGCTCAACAAACTTACACAATAACTCAACCCCCATATTGACGTGGAGTAATTCATGAAGTTTATCGGCGTTTCCATAATTGTATTAATCTCCCTCCTGCTGGCCTCTTGCCGCGCGCCTCTTGCCGCGCAAACTGCCACCCCAACCGCCGCGCCAAAAATAGCCGTGCTCGTTTGGGAGCGCAACGCAGGCATCGCCGCTTTTTGCGACAAGGTCGTAGTCTATTCAACGAATGTGGCGGAAGTTTCAGATTGCCATGGTTCTAAAATCGAAATCCGCCTGAACTCGAGTCAAAGCGCGCAGTTGACAGATTGGATCACCACTCTCAGAAATATTTCTTATCACAACACAGACCCCGCGCCAGCCGACGCCATCACCATCATACTGGCCTTCACTGGCGAAGGAACACAAGAAGCCGACACCGATTCCTTAAACGCCATGCTTGCGTTTGCGGCAGAGTTGCAAGCCATGAGCGCTGGCGGCCCGCTTGGCTCGCCCGCTCAAAAAGCGGCCGGGCAAGCCCTGCACGATTATCTGACCGCGCTCAACACAGGCGATTACATTCTGGCCGCAAAATTGTACGGCGGCGATACCAGCATCCTCCAAACCTGGAACCCGGATATTTTAAATGACCTGCCCGCGTTGCTGGAACGAGCCTGCACACAAAACGGACTCAATTGTCTCGCGCCGCGCTCCGTCCACTATCGCGGCCCAGATGCAAGCGGCGCATCTCAATTCCTGGTTGAGTTCAACAATCTGGATGGAACGCTTTTCAGTGTTAGCGAAAACGAAGGCTCGTTAACAAGAAGTTTTCGATTTCGAGTGCTGGCAAACGCTGGCGGCTTTGTCGTTTTAGATTTACCGCCACTTTCCCCATAAAAAGCAAAAACCCAGGCTTCTTTTTTACACGCTGCGTTTCACAAACCGAATCAGCCCCTGCACTTCTGGAATTTTCAGCACGACGGCCAGCCCAAAATAGACGACTCCGCCCACGAAGACTCCGCCCAGCGCGACCAGCCAACGGTCAAGCCGCCCTGTTAGCGGATTCAGCAACCCGAGCGCGAGCGCCATCCCCAGCGCGGCGAACATGGACTGCCCCGCCCCGCGCAAAATCAGCCCGCCCTCAATGCCGCCCAGACGTTGACGCATTACAATGAAGAGAGCCGTCGCTTCAAGCGCGGTGGCGAGCGAATTTGCCAGCGCCAGTCCGCCGAGGGGAAGTAGACCCATCCGCGCAAACCACTGCGAAAACCCATAACTGAAAACAACATTTAATAGCATCGCAATCGTGCCGATGATGACGGGAGTCTTCGTGTCGTGTTGCGCATAAAACGCGCGCGTCAGAATCTCCATGATCGAGTGACCAACGAGTCCCGCCGCGTAAAAGAGCAACGCCCACGAAACGAGACTCACGTCCGACGAGTCGAATGCGCCGCGCTGATAGAGCGCCGCCACCAATGGCTCGCGTAGGAGGATGAGTCCCAGCGCGGCGGGCAGGGCCAGGAAGATGACACCGCGCAGAGAAGCCGCCAGCGAGCCGCGCAACGCGTCCGTTTGACCGAGCGCATGTTGCGCAGAAAATGTCGGCATGGCCGCAATCGCCACGGACTGCGCAATCGCGGCCTGCGCCATGAGCATCAACGAGAATCCATAATACAAAGCCGTGCCACTGCCCGAGTCCATGCCCGAGGCTAGCGCGGCATTGACCCAAAAGTTGACCTGCACAACAGCGACTCCGATGAGACGCGGGGCCATGAGCAGGAGCACGTGGCGGACGTTTGAGTCAAGGGAATAGTGAATAGTGAATAGTGAATAGTGAGTGGGGAGTAGTTTTAGGAGGGAGGGGATTTGGAGGAGGAGGTAAAGCGCCGCGCCGATGACGACGCCCCAGGCCAGGCCGTAGACTCCCATCGTCGGCGCGAGGAAGATCACGCCAAAAATGATTCCAAGTTGATACATGGCTGGCGTGAGCGCGGGGACGAGGAAAGTTTGATGCGCGTTGAGGATGCCCACGATGAGTCCGCCGAGGCCGAAGAGCACAGCGGAAATTAATTGGATGCGCAGCAGGTTAACTGTCAGCGCGAAAAGTTCGGGTTGGTCGGCGAACCCGGGGGCCAGCGCGTAGCGGACAATTTGCGGGGCGAACACAGCCGCTAGTATAGCTAACCCGCTCAGGGCGAGAGTCACGAGGCGGGCGAGCGAGGCGGCCAGGGTCCACGCAGAGGCTCCGTCGCCTTTCGCTAAAAATCCAGTGAACGTTGGGATGAACGCCGAGCCGAGCGCGCCGCCGGCGACGAGCAGAAAAATAGTTTCGCTGACGCGGTTGGCGTAGAAAAAAGCGTCGAGTTCGGGCGCGGCGCCGAAAGCGCGCGCGACGAGCACGCCGCGCGCGAGGCCTACGAGTTGACCAAAGATGATGGCGACCATCACCGTCCCCGCGGCGCGCGCGATTTGGTTGTTAGAGGAGGAGGGAGTCACGAGAGAGTCAGGAGGATGCGGGCTGGTGAAAAACTTTTACTTCACGCTGAATGCGCTTGCCCATTTTCGATTCGCCCACTTCGAGATCGTAGCGCACCTGCAAACGCAACCAGACCGCGGCACTCGTACCAAAATAACGCGCCAGCCGCAGAGCAGTGTCCACAGTAATGGAGCGCTCACCGCGAATGATCTGGCTGATGCGCATCGGGGGCACGCCGATATCCTGCGCGAGGCGGTACTGCGTGAGGCCCAGCGGTTTCATGAATTCTTCTGAAAGAATTTCACCTGGATGGATGGGGGAAAGGGTTTTGTTCATTTTTTATGGTAATCCACAATTTCTACGTTTCTGGCTTTGTTGGCAGACCATTCAAAACAGATACGCCATTGGTCATTGATGCGGATGCTAAATTGTCCCGCGCGCTTGCCTTTTAGCTTTTCGAAATTATTTCCAGGGACAATCTGAACATCCAGCAGAGATTCTGCATCGTCAAGATAGATCAATTTGCGGCGGGCGGTGCGCTGAATATCGGCAGGGAGTTTTCGAGAGGCTTCGCCGCGGAAGATTTTTTCGGTTTCTTCGGAAGCAAAAGACTCAATCACGGCGAGATAATATCATCGGGCGATAATAGCGTCAAGCGGCACGCGCGTTTTGGTTGTTGGCGGAGGAGGACATAGCGCGGCATTATAACATTTGCATTTCAAATGCTTTTTAAACACAAAGTACACGAAGAGCACAAAGGAATAAGCCATTTGCCTTTGCTCCTTCGTGTACTTTGTGTCGCTTCGACAAGCTCAGCACAAGCCTTCGTGGTTAAGCCCGCGAATTTTCGCATTGACCCCGCCTCCGTTCTTGCGTAAAATCCGCCCGTTCCAAATCCAAACTT
>VFKQ01000098.1 GCA_009885445.1 Anaerolineaceae bacterium
GACCCGTTCGAGCAAGTGCGCTCGCGTTTGCAGGCGTTGAAAAATGTGGGCCACCCCACCGATCAAATTGAATTGCTGATTCTGGGCGGCACGTGGAGTTCTTATAAGCGCGATTATCAAGAATGGTTTGTGGCGCAATGTTTTGAGGCCCTCAATACTTTTAACCACAAAGGACACGAAGAGCACGAAGGAAATCCAAGTAGGGACGGGCAGCTGCCCGTCCCTACATTGGAATCCATCCACACCATCAACGAAACCACAGCGCATCGCAATGTGGGCCTGGTCATCGAGACGCGGCCCGATGAAATCACTGTTGACGAGATTCGCTGGTTGCGCCATCTCGGGGTGACGAAGGTCCAACTCGGCGCGCAGAGTCTCGACGATCATATTTTGGACATCAACAAGCGCGGACACGATGTGGCGACGACGCATCGCGCCGTGTCGCTGTTGCGCGCGGCGGGATTCAAAATTGTTTTGCACTGGATGCCCAACCTGCTCGGCGCGACTCCGGACTCTGACCGAGTCGACTTCGCCAAACTGTGGAGCGGACTCAACCCCGATGAAATTAAAATCTACCCGAATCAGTTACTCGCCAATGCTGAACTCTACGAGTATTGGCAACGCGGCGAGTTTCACCCTTACACGACGCAAGAATTAATTGACCTGATCGCCGACATCAAGCCGAGCATCCCGCGCTATTGCCGCGTGAACAGAGTCATCCGCGACATCCCGTCCACGAATGTGGTCGAGGGCAACAAGCGCACCTCGTTGCGGCAGGATGTTCACATTGAAATGAAGCGACGCGGCACACACTGTGAATGTGTGCGCTGTCGCGAAGTAAAAGCCAAAGCCATTGACCCAGAAACTTTGCGACTCGACGACATGACCTACGCCGCCGAATCCGCCGAGGAGCATTTCATTTCCTTCGTCACGCCAGATGACAAGCTGGCCGGCTTCGTGCGTCTCTCGCTGCCCAACGCAGACGCGCCCGCAACCGGACTCGCCGACCTCGACGGCGCGGCGCTGATTCGCGAAGTCCACGTGTATGGGCAGGCGCTGGCTGTCGGCGCGGACCGCACAGGCTCTGCGCAACACATCGGCCTCGGCACACGTCTGCTCGCCAAAGCGGATGAAGTTGCGCGCGCGCGCGGATTCAAGCGCATGGCCGTCATCTCTGCGGTGGGCACGCGCGGCTATTACATTGATCGCGGTTTTGAGCGCGGCGAATATTATTTGGTGAAATCTCTCTGACCTTCGACTTTTGACCTTTGACATTCTCCATTCAGCCTTCGTCTTTTAACAAGAATCATGAACATCTACCTCGAACTCTTCCTGACCTTCATAAAAGTCAACCTGCTCAGCACTTCCGGCCCGGCCTCAGTGGGACTGATCTACACCGAAACAGTGGGCAAATTTATCAGCGAAGCGCAATACGTGCAGGCGGTGGGATTCTCGTCCGTGTTGCCTGGCTCCGATGCGTTGCAACTGGCCATGTACATTGGCTATAACACCGCCGGCATCCCGGGCGGACTAGTCGCGCTGGTTGCCTCCATTCTGCCGCCCACGTTAATCATCCTCGGCGTCGTGTCTGTTTTGCACCGTGTGCGCCGCGAGACCTGGGTGGCAAGTTTTGTGGAGGGACTGACGCCCGCCATCTCGATGGTGATTCTATTTTCAGCGTGGAAAATATTTGACAAAGGCGCGGAAGGCTGGCAAGGCTGGGTCATCGGCGCGGTCAGTCTTGTGGCGCTGTTGCTTCAGGTCAACGCGCGCATCGTGATCATTGCCGCCGCGATGATTGGGGTTTTATTATTCTCATGAACATTAATGGGGCGATTGAAATCGCCACAACAACTACGAAGTCCACCTCCGTGGACTATTTCGCCCGAGCCGACGAAGGCGATGCGCTGAGCTTGTCGAAGCGTCGGCTTTGTAAATGTAGTGGCGGTTTGTGCGAAGCCCCCCTTTGGGGTAACCGCCGAGAGCATTCATGAACAAGCGCGCCCGATTTGCCACCTGGTGGAAATTATTGTGGATGTTCCTCAAGGTGAATCTACTTTCACCTTCGGGGCCTGCCTCCATCGGATTGTTATATAAAGAAGCGGTCGGCACCGTGATGGACGAGGAACGTTTTGTTGAAGCGGTGGGATTTTCAAATGTTCTGCCCGGCAGTGAGGCGCTCAAACTGGCCATGTTCGTGGGCTACGCGGCAGGCGGCATCCCAGGCGTGTTCACCGCCCTGCTCGGCGCCATCCTGCCGCCCACGGTCATGATGCTCATCGTCGCATTCGTCCTTGAACGAGTTCAACACGAGAACTGGCTGAACGGATTCGTGGCGGGCATGAGTCCCGCCGTGGCGGCGTTGATGGTCACCGTAGCCTGGGAACTCTCGCGCGCCACACGCGCAAAAAAAATCACGCGCCGTTTTATGATCATCGCCGTGCTCAGTTTCATTGCGCTGTATTTCAACGTCCCCTCCCCGCTGGTGCTTTTGGGCGCGGGAGTTTTGGGCGTCATCCTGTATCGGTAGGTCAGCATGACAGCAGAGATTCTAATTTTTACCAATGGACAAGAAAGCACCTGGCCCGCGATTGAGACGGGCGTCTGGCTGGCCGCTTCAATGCGCCGCTCGGTGCGGCTCGTCGGACTAGACGAGGATCCCTCCCCCGCGCAGATAGACGAGGGCGTGCATCCACTCGAAAAGATATTCACCGAGGCCATCGAGGCCTTCATCAACGCCGGCGTGGAATATCATCTCGAAGTCGAAGTGGGCCACGCCGAGGAGGTCATTCCGCGCCGCGCCAAAGGGACTGAGTCGCTGGTGGTGCTCGGCCCGCTTGGGCGTCCGCCATTGACGCGCTTGCTTTCGGGGCGCTCGTTTCGTCACCTGCTGGAGCAAGTCAGCGCACCGATGTTGTACGTGCCACAGTCACGCCTGCCGATTAAAAAAGTATTGGTCTGCCTCGGTGGGCTGGGCTATGAAGTGACCGCAGAAAATGTGGCCGTGCAAATCGCGGCCAGCGCGCAAGCCGAGCTGACTCTGTTTACCGTCGTCCCGCCGATTGATTTGGATTATCCCTCTGCGCGCGAGATACAAGAAAACTGGCATCGCCTGGCCGAGACCGACACGCCCGCCGGACGCAGTCTGCGCCGCGGTGTAGAGATTGCCAGCGCCATGGGTTTGCAAGCGGTGGTGAAAGTGCGCAACGGCAAGGTGCTCGAGGAGATTACCTCCGAGATTCATGAGCGCGGCTACGACCTAATTTGCATGGGTTCGCCGTTGAGCGGCTCATCGCTCAGACAGTTGTACACACCCAATATCACCGCCGAGATCGCCGAAGCAGATCATGTGCCAGTGCTGACGGCGCGTTTCGTGCGCGCAGAATCGTAAGGCTACATTTATGTTTAGGGCTTACGCCATCGGTCACAAGTTAAGGGTTTCCCGAGGTTGTCAAGATAGGAATAAGTTGCAAGGGCGAAGGATGTGCGGCTTTGCGTTTGAGGATACCGAGCAATTTGGTGTTGGCGGACAGGGTAAGTGACGACATCCTCAGCTTGGCCGCGCAAGCGAGGCCGCCGTGGCTGACGTTGTCCGCGCGCATGTGTGGGTGCAGGGACGTGTGCAGGCCGTCGGCTTTCGCGTGTTCGTCGAGTCTGCGGCGCGCAAATTAACCCTGACGGGTTGGGTGCGCAATGTTGGCTATGATGTTGTGGAAGCGATTGCGGAAGGGGAGCGCGCAAACGTGGAGGCGCTCATCGAGCAGATGAAGCATGGTCCGCGCGGCGCACGGGTGGACGAGGCGCGCGTGGAATGCGAAGAGGTGACGGGGGAGTTTGAGGAGTTTGGGGTGAAGAGGAGTGCGTGAGCGATTACTGATTTTCAAGCGCGGTTTCTAGAACTTCTGTCACCCAACCGTTCAGACTCTTGTCTTTCAGTTTTGCCTGAATAAAGGCTTTACGATGTAACTCGGCAGGCAGGCGCAGGACGAACTTACCCGAAAACGGTTTCTCAGGCGATTCATTGCGTTGCGCGCAAAAAGCAAGATAATCATCAACTGATTCTCGAAATGCCTTTTGAATTTCGTCCACGCTTGCGCCTTCAAAAGTAATCACATCACGAACGTTAATGACCTCGCCGAATAAGATTCCAGCATCGTCGTCAATTTCAACTTTACCGATATAACCTTTATATTCCATCATGGCTTGACTCCTGTTGCTTCAAGAAACCTGCGCACAGACTTGACTGCTCCCTTGCTTGTTTCTTTACGCGGATGCGGACGGTGAAACACAGCCCGCACATCTTTTAGCGCAACCCGCACCCGTGATCCATTACCTTCAGTGATTTCAGCGCCCAAAGCGACCAATAACGCTTCAACATCCCGCCAGGCGATATTGGCTCGCTCAGGCTTCTCGAAAATGGCTTCGAGAGTTTTGCGGTGTTTGCTGTCCACGAAGACATAATATCAGAAAGTGATACTGTTGCCAAGAGGCTTTTTTTCACCTTTTTTCCCAATAGTTTGCCGCGCGGCCCCTCACCCTGCCCTCTCCCAGCGGGAGCCCACAGGGTGCTTCGCAAAGAGGCAAGTCGTCCCGACAAAAAATCGTCATAATCGGGGTGAGGGCGAATCCGCGCGGCACGCGGTTGGACTTGCGATTACCCCTTGCTATACGACAACCTTTCGCTGATGAGTCCTTCCTTTACTTGAAAGAGATCCACTCCGCGGACGTGCCCATCACCCCAACTATATTTCCAGCGCATGACACAGCGATTGCCCATGCCGAAGGCCTCTTCGATTTCCATCCTGGCCTGCGGCGAATCGACGAACAAGTCCCGCAAATATTGGGCGATGGACTCTTTGCCCGTGTACACGGAACCAGCAGGGGCGGGAGACGTGGACTCGAACACGCAGTCCGCGCTGAGCAATTTTTTCATCCCGTTCACGTCGTGACGGTTAAAGGCCTCGTTGAACTCCAGCACAATGCGGATGGCCGATTCTAATTTTGACATCTGGATGGGACTCATAATGAATTCACCTCATTCAATTGAAACGAATTACCTCGCTTACGTTCACACAAACCCCAACCCTCGTTCCTTCAACGAAACCCACTTGCCCTGACCAATGACCATGTGGTCGAGCACGTCCACATCATCAGGGCTGGGGGCTGGTTCTTTAGGTTCCTTGCGAATGGGCTAACCTGATTTGAAGATTCGCGCCCACTGCGTCTGCGTAACGCCGCAAAGTGGACAAACGAACATCGTCCGCGTGATTTTCAATGCGTGAAATCGCAGATTTCTTCGTCCGTAATTTTCGAGCCATTTCTTCCTGCGTTAAGCCCGCCGATTCTCTTGCCTGACGTAAAATGACGCCAATCTTGAAATCGGCGTAACCCGCCTCGTAGTTTTGTGCAAATTCCGTGTCACGCTTAACGCGTTTTTGAACATACCGTTTTACATCGCTCATGATCTTTTTCTCCTTGCCAATTCTCAAAACGGGTATCTAAATTCTTTGGCATTCCTTCGCGTTCTTGGCGGTCTTCGCGGTGAATCTAATTTCGCAAGGGCAACCCAACTATCGAACTATTCAACTATTGAACTATCCAACCATTCCAACTTTCACACAAACCCCAACCCGCGTTCCTTCAACGACACCCACTTGCCATGCCCAATGACCATGTGGTCGAGCACATCCACATCCAACAGTTTGCCGGCTTGCACGATGGCGCGCGTCACGGCCACGTCATCGGGGCTGGGGGTTGGGTCTCCGCTTGGATGATTGTGAATCACAATGATGGCCGAGGCGTTCTTGCGCACCGCCTCCTTGAAAATCTCGCCCACGCGCACCTGCGACGAGTTGACCGAGCCTTTGTACACTTCCACGGTTTCCAGTACGCGATTGCGGCGGTCCAACAGAATCACGCGCAGGTGCTCCTGCTCGAGCGCGGACATCTCGTACGCCACCAGCGCCGCGGCGTCGGCAGGGGAGTTAATGGTCGGCCTTTCTTCCGGCGACTCAAGCGTCAGCCGCCGACCCAGCTCGATGGCGGCCTTGATCTGCGCGGCCTTGGCCTCGGCGATGCCGTGTTGTTTCTTCAACTCTGCGAACGGCGCGCGGTGCAGTCCGCTCAGCCCGCCGAATTTATTCAGCAGACGTTGCCCCACGGCGACGGCGTTCTCGCCTTTGACTCCCACGCGCAAAAGGATGGCGATCAACTCCGCGCTCGAGAGGGCTTGCGCTCCCAAACTTGCCAGCCGCTCACGCGGACGGTCCGAAGCGTGCAAATCAGCGATTCGATAAGTGGGGCGTGGCTCTTGTTCGGTCATGGGATTCCCTCGGCAGAAAGATAGCCCCATTTTACAACCGAATCCTTGCCTGAGGGGTGGGCGTCAATTTTTGTAAAACCGCTAAACACGAAGGGCACGAAGTACACAAAGGGGAAGGATTCACCGTTGTGCGCCCTTTTCTTCTTCGTGACCTTTCCCGAAGAACATCGGGACGATGTGTGTACTTTGTGTTTAAAAAGGCGTTCTCCCAATATTTTGACGGACATACCTGCTTGACGTGCAAATTGCGCTCAGGTACAATGCCAGTCACTTTGTCCCATGAATGGGATAATAAAAATCGGGCCTGTAGCGCAGTTGGGAGCGCGCCTCAATCGCACTGAGGAGGTCAGGGGTTCGAATCCCCTCAGGTCCACAGGACAGTGAACAGTTTTCAGTAATCAGTTTTCAGTCTGAATCACTGTCCGAAACTGGTTACTGTTCACTGAAAACTGAAACATGGGCCCATAGCGCAGTTGGGAGCGCGTCTCAATGGCATTGAGAAGGTCGAGGGTTCGAATCCCTCTGGGTCCACAAAACAAAAGTCACGGCAGGAGTAGTAGGTCATCCGCCAGCGAGAAGGGACGAAGTGCAAGCCCTTCAACGTGCCCACGGAGCACACAAGACCGAACTCGCCTCGCCCCTCGCAAGAGAGACTGCGCTGGTGAACGTAAGTCGGAGTGGCACTCCGACCTGCAAAAGTAGTCAGCGCCGGACGCCCGTTATCGCGAAAGAGTGGTAAGTCGAAATTAATTTCGACTTACAATTCGGGTGGTACCGCGGAGGAATTCCTTCGTCCCTGAGTGGATGAAGGAATTTTTGTATTTATGGAGTCAGCCAGCTTGCTGGCTGACATCGTGGAGCAAGCTCCACGACTCCAAAATTGACAACAAAGAGGTAAACATGGCTACAACAAAAAAGAAACCTGTAAAGAAAAAAATGGTGAAGGCGAAGAAAATTGTCGCGCCAAAAAAGAAGGTAACGAAACTCACGGCCAGGAAAGTAGTTAAGCCCGCTGTAAAGAAGGCCGCGCCGATTAAGAGCAAGGCCCAAGTGGCGAAGCCCGTCCGCAAGCCGAAGCCGGCCAGGGCGCGGACTGTGGCGCGGCCCGTCGCGGGGACCAAGTCGGACACCGAACGAATCCGCGTGGTCAAGACTCTCATCTCGGCGTTGAAAGATGAATCGCGCGATGAAAAATCCTATGCGCCGAATGTGATTGAAAAAAAATGGCAGGAGAAATGGGAAGCCGACAAATTGTATCGCTCGCTGATCGACAACAGCAAACCCAAACATTACGCGCTGACGATGCTCCCCTACCCAAGCGGCGATCTGCACATCGGGCACTGGTACGCGATGACGCCCTCCGACGCACGCGCAAGATACATGCGCATGAAAGGTTACAACGTGTTGTTCCCGATGGGCTTCGACGCGTTTGGTTTGCCCGCCGAAGGCGCGGCGATTAAAAATAATATCCACCCCAAAAAATGGACGTTCGCCAACATTGCGCGCATGCGCACACAGATGCGCTCGATGGGCGCCATGTTCGATTGGGAGCGCGAAGCCGTTTCAGCCGACCCGCAATATTACAAGTGGACCGAGTGGTTTTTCATTCAGTTGTTCAAACATGGCTTGGCCTATCGCAAGAAAGCCGCGGTGGACTGGTGCCCGAAAGACAACACCACCCTGGCCCGCGAACAAGTGAAAGGCGATGACCGCGTGTGTGATCGTTGCGGCACGCCGGTCATCAAAAAAGAATTGGAGCAATGGTTTTTCAAAGCGACAAAATACGCTGACGAATTATTGCGCTTCGATAACATTGACTGGCCCGAGGCCATCAAAACTTCGCAGACGAATTGGATCGGTCGCAGTGAAGGCGCGGA
>VFKQ01000026.1 GCA_009885445.1 Anaerolineaceae bacterium
GGCGCATCTTGGGTGCGCGCGTTCGGGTCGGTGATTAATTCGTCCGCGCTCGCGCCGCCCTTCGCGGCGAGACTTTCGAGCCACAACATCGCGGCGTCTTGATCCGCGGTGGATGTGCCAAGATCGCCGATCGATGCAATGGGCGTGGACGGTGTTTTATCTATGGACGGTTCTTCCATGCGGAAATTCAGCGCTTGCCAACCGGCGTCCAGCGCGGGCGACTCGGCGGGCGCAGGCTCGTCTGCCGAAAGCGCCGAAAGCCAATCGGGAACACCCGCGGCAGTTGAGGCGGTTTGCGCGGCGACGGCAGGAGGATCACTTTCGCCCAAATTACTGAGCCAATCTAAATTTTCAGGTTCTTCCTGTTGCGCGGGTGTTGAGGCGGTTTGTGCGGCGACGGCGGGAGGCAGATCGCTTCCGCCCAAATTATTGAGCCAATCTAAATTTTCAGGTTCTTCTTGCTGAGCGGGTTTGGCCGGCGTGGCGTTAAATTCGTTGAGCCAGTCCTCAGCCGAGGCGACGGGTTGCGCCGCGGGTTGATTGGCGGGAGCAAACGCATCATCGTTGCCGAGGCGATTGAGCCAATCCATTGTGTCATCTTGTTTGGCATCGCTGGGCGGCAGGGTGACCGGCGCGGATTCTTGCACGGGCGGCGCCATCGACTTGATCCAATCGGGCAGGTCGGCTTTTTCGAGGCCCAGTGAATCGTCAGATGCCGGCTCGCTGGTGGCGGCTGATTCGTCAAACGCGCCGGTGGATTGTCCCCAGCCGACGGCGCTCATCCACTCGGGGATGGCTTCGCCGCTGGAGGATGTTGCGGGCGCGGGAGCCGAGTCAAAGCTCGGGCTGGAAGCGGGTTGGGCGGGCGAGGCCGCTTGGGGCGCGGTGCGAAGCGAGTCAAATAGATTGCTGACGGCGGCGGCGGGCGAAATCTGTTCGGGGGCGTCGCCCTCCTTTAACCAATCCGGTTGGTCATTCGAAGAGCCAGTGGCAGACGCGCCGCTGGTGAGGGCAATGCCGGAATCTTTCCAATTGGAGCCGACGTCAACAGGTTCGGCTTTGTAGTCGAGTCGTTCGAGCGTGACGGCGTTTTCGGGCACGTCTGCGGTTTGAAAGAGTGAGCCGCTGGTGACGGCGGCGTAGGGGTCGAGTTCGCCAACGTGCTGACGGTAAACCTGCGTGCTTTCAACGAGGCCGGTGCTGGGCAAAATTTCGACGAGGATACGATTGGCATTCAAACAATAAGGATGGCTGGAAATAAGTTTCGCGCAAATATCGGAGGCATCGGCCTTTTGCCCATTGCGGAAATATGCCAGGGCCAGCAGGTCAAGCATGTCGGTGCGCTGATTGTCTTCTTCCAAAACGGAATGAATCTCGCCGATGGCTTGTGCGTATAAATCGCCCTGCACGTACATGTGCGCCAGTGCGCCGCGCGTCAGTCGAATCTTGGGCGGCTCCATGCCGTCGCGGCGACCATACAGGCGTTGCAGTTCGCCTTGAATGGCGGCGTTGGAGGGCTGGGTTTCAAAGGCGCGCTCCATGTGCCAGATGGCGTCGTCGAGGCGGCGCTGGTCGTCGGCGATGATGGACATGCCGACGTGCGCAACAAAATCATCTGCAACCGACATGAGCACGCGCTGAAAAATATCGGTGGCCTGCGGATATTGCTTGACTTCCAAATAGCCTTTGCCTAAAAGGCGATATGTTTCAAGATGTTTGGGGTAGGTGCGCAGAATATGGCGGCAGTGCGCGATGGCTTCATCGGTGACGCCGCGATCAATCAACTTTTCGATTTCAGAATTATAGGAGCGGAGGGTAACTTTCGCCATTAAATATGTTCCTGCCTCAAGTATGCCCTAATATTAATGGAAACGCAAGTATGCGGGAAGTATCTAAAGGGATTCTTTTCACCGCGAAGAGGTGAAGAACGCGAAGGGATATTATGGCCACGAAGAAAATCCTTCGCCACTTTAAAAAACTTCGCGGCCTTCCTTTCTTCGCGGTGAAAAGGCTTTGTTATTCATAAAACAAAGGCAACGGCGAAACGGGCGCATCGCCGATGACGTGCGCGGCCAGCACGGCTTGCACGGCTTCGTCGCGTTTAAGTTCGTCGCTCGCGTAGACGGTGAAGAGCGGCTGACCCTGCTTGATTGAGTCACCGACTTTGTGATGGATGACAAAGCCGACTCCAAAATCGAGCGCGTCGCCCTTTTTGGCGCGACCCGCTCCCAAGTCTACTGAGGCCTCCCCCACTGCTTGAGCCTGAACCTGTGACAGGAATCCGCTACGAGGCGCGGCTACTACCTCGACGAACGGTGCGCGCGGCAATTTGAGCGGGGAGTCCACGAATGACACATCGCCGCCCTGAGCGCTGACCAGCTGACGAAACTTGGCGAAGGCGGAACCGTCTGCTAGAGTCTGCTCGGCGAGGGTGCGACCCGCTTCGAGCGCGCTGACGATTTCGCCGAGGACCAGCATGTGCGCCGCCACGTGCAGGCAGTGCTCACGGAAGTCTGCGGGGCCGCCGTCGTGTAACGTGTCGATGGCTTCGATGACTTCGAGGGCGTTGCCCACGGCGCAACCGAGGGGCTGATCCATGCCGGAAAGCAGACAGGTGACTTTGCGTCCGGCGAGTTCGCCGATCTGCGTCATCAGTGTGGCGAGTTCGCGCGCTTCGGCAAGGGTTTTCATAAATGCGCCGTCGCCCACTTTGACGTCGAGCACCACGGCCTGCGAGCCGCCAGCAATTTTTTTGCTCATCACTGATGATGCAATTAATGGAATCGACTGCACCGTGCCGCTGACGTCGCGCAGGGCGTAAAGTTTGCCATCGGCGGGCGCGAGATCTTTAGATTGGCCGCAGAGCACGACGCCAATATTTTTTAATTGGGTTTCAAATTCTTCGGTGCTGAGATTAACGCGATAGCCGGGAATCGACTCGAGCTTGTCGAGCGTGCCGCCGCTGAAGCCGAGTCCGCGCCCCGACATTTTTGCCACGGGCAATCCCGCCGCCGCGACGATGGGCAGAACAACAAGGCTGGTCTTGTCGCCCACGCCGCCGGTGGAATGTTTGTCCACTGCGATTTTGACAACGTGCGACATGTCCAGCACTTCGCCAGAATTCGCCATTGCGAGAGTCAGGTCGGTGGTTTCGCGGGCGGTCATGCCGTTGAGCAAAACGGCCATCAGCCACGACGCGGCCTGGTAATCGGGAATGCTCCCATCGGTGAGGCCTTTGATGAAAAAATTTATTTCTTCGCGTGTCAATTCCCCACGGTCACGTTTCTTGATGATGATGTCTACTGGGCGCATAGGATTCTCCGTTGCGCAATTTTATCGCAGAAGAGGGCGCGCTGGAATCGCAGGGACGTCCTTGTTCACGTTAGCTCCTTGGGACTTAAGTGGTTCAAATTTTTTTTGCCGCCAATTTCGCGAATTTTCGCTCATTATTTTAAATCTCGCCTTACGCAATTATGCTCGTAGTGCGACACCATGGTGTCGCATTACAACAGCGACTTCCATTTGTTTTGTGTAAGGCGAGTTATTAATTTACAAGCCCTAACGCCTTTGTATTTCATTGATGTAGGCTTGAATACTGGGAAGCACAATCAAGCGCTCGTAGAAAAATCCATTGACCACTTCCATCACCTGATCTTGCGCGGCTTGAACATCCATCTCACGCAGAGCGAAATCGTCAACGCTCGAGATTCGAGTGTGCAATTTGAGAAGTCGTTGCACAATGTCGGCTTCCCTCTGCCCCTCCAGCGTCGCCACCACCTGCATGATCAACTCATCGAGTTGCCGTGAAATCGTTACCGGATCAATAACCGAGTCGGGCGCAGAGGCTTCGTCCACGGTGCGTAACACCGCCGCAATCTGGTAAAGGACGGTGGCTGGCTCGTCGAAAAGTTCGCGCAGATAGGCCGCCTCGGGATAGCGCCCACTGAGACGAAAGACGTTATACATGCGCTTGGCGGCTTTGCCGTAGTTGGGATGTCCGCCGGTATATTTTTTCACCTCGCGCTCCAACTGTGCCACGTATTCGTCCATGGCATCGGCGGCGACGTGTTTCGCGAGTTTGGTGAAAAGCGGAATCGACGCAGCGTCGAGGTAGACTTCCTGAAAATACGGGTCCAACTGACCATCGAGCGGGACAATTTCTCCGCTGGGAGCTTCCCAGGTGACGTCGAGGTTGTTGCTGGCGTTGGCGAGCGTGCGTCGCGGCGGGTGGGCCACGACCCAGTCCAGCTTGGTCCAGCCCGGGTCGAGGGCAACCCCTCCCCAGTCCAGAACGACCGCGTGCCCTTTGTCATCCTCCACATAAATCTTCCCTTTTTGAACTTCATCAAGATTCCATTCTATTGATCCACCCTTCTTAATTTCCTTTCCATCGCGCTTCCCTGAAAAAGCATAGGAACCAAAGCGGGCCTGCATGAATCGATACGTCGGTCCGCTGGCCGTGGAGAGGACTTTCTCGCGAAGAATCTCGGCCATGATGCGGCAGGCTTCTGCGCGGGACGGCGCCTTGATATTGATGCGCTCAAAAAAATCGCAATCACCCGGATGCGTTTGGATTTTGGATTGGGCCGCTGAGCCCGAAAGCGAGAGCGCCGTCTCAACGACGGCGGGCCGGTCGGGAATTTCGACAATCGCGCCGATGGCGCGAAAGTAAGCTAACTGCGCAGGGCTGAAGTCGAGCAGAATCATGCGCTGACCATAGACGCCGTGCGTGGTGTCCACTTCCACATTGTCCCCTCCAGTCGCGGCCATGGCCGTCAACCATTGCACGGCTTCGGCTTCGTCAATTTCAACGCCCAGACTGCGCGCAGACTCAATAATTCGATTGAGGTCTTCGTTTGCAGAGGAGGCTGTCATGTTCGCGAATCCTTTCTGGCGTCGGCCAGCATCAGACGAAAGATTGAGCCTTGTAACCGCGCGTCGTCGAGCGCATTGTGACTCATACTCTGTCCATCATAATAAAGAATCGGCAGGCTCGACTTGCCCGTGCCAGCCCACATAGTGCCGGTCAGGCCCATGTAAAATGCTTTGATGTCCAGCGCGGCATGGCCCAATGGATTTGTGCCCAGATAGCGGTGAAAATAATAATTGACAAATGCCCAGTCAAACGGGACGTTGTATCCGACCATGACGGGGCGATGCCCGCCCGAAGCGGATTCAGCCACCCAGGCCGAGAAGCGGCCCATGGCAACCAGCGGCGGAATCCCTGTGCGCTTCAGCGACTCGAGCGAGAGTCCATGCACCGACATAGACTCTTCGGTGGACGCATCGTTGATCGGCTGAAGTTCAACATAAAAAGATCTCCTCGGGTCTTCCACCAGGCAGGCGCCGAGCGACAACATCGAATAAAGCCCGGGCGTGGGGCCTGATGCTTCGATGTCCACCGAGATAAAAAGTTCGTCAGGTCTTTCCATCTGTCTCATCCTTTTCTTGAAATATTTTCAGGGCTTTCGCTTTGCGTTTAATGGCTCACGCGATTTTTGTTGAATATCCGTCCCTCACCCGCCCATCCGTTGCAAATCTGCGCGCGCCGAAGCGCTTGAAGGCTGTCTCTGGGCGACTCTTAATCACCTTGCTTCTGAGAGCGCTGTGTTAGCCTGCGTGCCCGCTTAGCGAGACTTATTTTTTGAAACGCTTGATACGATTTTGAATATCTGAGACAACACCCTTAATTTCTTCAAAATCATTCTCATTCACATATTTGGATAACTCGCTTAATAATGAAGGCATGTCAGACTGATAATAGTGAAGCAAGGTTGCAATATCATTTTCGTAAATACCGACTCTAGCAAAATTACCCTGCCGATATAAAGAGGGCAGAGCATACAGTTTTAACAACAACAAACCTTCCACCGTTGCTAGCGGAATGTCGCGGTCAAGAAATCTTTGCACCTTTGAATATTCTTTGTGGACTTTCTTGAAAAGCGGGTTTTGAGTAAGCAAAACATCAATTTGCAGTTCATTGTAATTGGCTCGAATAAAATTCGAATCTTGGTCAGAGACTTTGAGTTCAGGCAACTTTTCCAGCGCTGATAAAGCCATGAGTAAGTCTAAATCTTGAGTGTTTCGCCCTTCAACATAATGAAGAATTGCGATTCCGCCAACAAGAACATAATCAATTTTACGCTGCTCTAAAACAGCGAAAAAATCTTGTACAGACTGGATTAAAGAATCTGAATTCATTATGCCACCATCCCAATTTTTGACATTGAACACAACGGCGTTGCGAATAACACTTCCAATTTGAACGCTACTCTGAATAGTCATTGTATTTTCCTGTCACAAGTTTAGCATAAAAACGAGTCTATATTTGGAAGGGGTGGCTAACGAGACCGTCGAAAAACCCGTGGTTCTAAAAATGTTCAAAAAAACATCCCACAATAGGCTGAAAAATAGCCAAAGTATTGTAAATATGTTGTTCGGAATACCAAAAAATCAGATGCTTTTCAGCATTTCCGTCCCACTTTTCAAAAATAATTTTTGAAAGGAGACTTATTCGATAGTTTCAACGGTTTGCGTTAGCTGCTGCTGGCGCGGGCATGGACTCTGCTTGGGAGCAGGAAAATTTCAAAGCCAGCCCATCCACGAATTTTCACGAATAAACGAATATGGCGACTCAATTCGAGCATTAGTGGTCTTATTCGTGGATGGCTCGGGAGCAGAAAAAACTCAAAGCGAGAAAACTGCTTGCGCAAAGCATGGCGACGAATCCCACCTGTCCCATGAGCGCTTTGTTAGCCCGCAGTCGAGTATGAGACTCGACGAATGCAGATTCTCATACTGAGTCAAGTCTCAAAGAAATACTTAAGCACTTAACTTTGGATTTGCACCATATTCATTGTCACCAGGTTGACTATCTGTCACCGTCAAAACAAATAGCCAAATACCTCCAATAACGGGAATCAAGGTAA
>VFKQ01000202.1 GCA_009885445.1 Anaerolineaceae bacterium
CCGCGAAGATGCGAAGCCGCGAAGGATATTCGAGAGCGCGAAGGCTTGCCTTTTATCCCTTTCATCCGTGGTTAGATTTCCCGATTCTCAAAACCGCAATCGGTTATCGACGGCAAAGCCGTGTCGAGATATTGTGACTGTGCATGCTATAACATTGAAAAAAAACACCCCGCAGAAAAATCTGCGGGGTGTTACGTCATGTTGGTAATCCAGGCGGTAAACATTGGCCGCCTGTAGGTAGGCTCTTACTTTCCTAATTTTTTCTTAAACGCCGCATTCAACGCGGGGACTATCACGAACAAATCGCCCACTACGCCAAAGCGGGCCACCTTAAAGATGGGCGCGTCCGCGTCCTTGTTGACCGCCACGACCATCTTCGCCGAGCGGATTCCCGCCAGATGCTGAATCGCGCCCGAGATTCCGCAGGCGATGTATAAATCGGGGGCCACGACTTTGCCAGTTTGCCCAACTTGATTCGAGTAAGGAATATATCCCGCGTCCACCGCCGCGCGACTCGCGCCCACCGCCCCGCCCAAAGTGGATGCCAGCTCCCCGACCAGTTTGAATCCCTGTTGCGCGCGCCAAACTTCGGTTTGCTTTTCATCGAGTCCCGCCGGCGCTTGCAGGGACGGGTTGTTCGACACGCCACGTCCGCCAGAGACGATGATGCCGGCGTCATTCAGACTCACGCCAACTTCAGCCACGTTGTAACCCTCAACTGTTGAGAGTGCGTCCGCTTTCGCAGGGACTTTTGTAATCGTCCCCGCCTTGCCCGCTTCTCGCTCGGGTTTCGGGAAGGCGCGTCCGCGAATGGTGACGAGTTGCAGTGCGCTCGTGCCGGATGTTTTTTCAAACAACTTGCCTTCATAGATTGGACGCGTGACGGTGAGTTTATCGCCGACAATTTCAATGGCTGTGGCATCCGTGATGACGGCGCAATTCAAGTCTACTGCGCACATGGCGGCCAGCTCACGGGTGCGAGTGGTTGTCGGAAACAGAATCAACTGCGGGCTAAGTGAAGAGGCGAGCGCCGATAGAGTGGAAGCAAATACTTCGGTGCGAAAATCCATGAGGGCAGAATCGTCCGCAACGAGCACTTCATCCGCGCCATATTCCAGCGCGGCTTTAGCGATCTCGTCCACGCCCGCGCCGAACACAACAGCGCTTGCCGCGCCAAAACTTTTTGCCAGGCCGAGCGCCTCCCACGAAGCGGGTTGCACTTCGCCTTTAAAGTGATCAATATAAACAAAAGTTTTCATAGCACTTTCTCCGCCAAAATTTTGTCGGCCAGTTTGTCGGCGATTTCTTCGGGGCTGTCGCCGCTGATGATTTCAACGGCCATGTCGCGCACGGCGGGACTCATGATGTCACTGCGCGTCAGCATTGTTGCGGGCGCGGTGATGCCCAAGTCGCTTAATGACCACACCGGAATTTCAGCCTTCGACGCTTTGCGGATGCCCATGAACGAGGGATAGCGCGGCTCGCCGATGCTTTGCACCACGCTGACGACGGCGGGCAATTTTGCTTTTATGGATTGCCGCCCCTCCTCGATGACTCGCTCCACGCTCACGCTTCCGGCCTCCACTTTGATTTGGCCGGCCAACCCGAGCATCGGCCAGCCGAGGACGCGCGCCGTTTGCGCGGCGGTGAGACCTGCGCCATTATCCAGAGTCTGGCGGCCAAAGACGACCATCTCTGCGCCGATCTTTTGAATCGCCGCCGCTAGGACTCGCGCCGCGCCGGCAGTATCGAGACCTTCGGTCAACGCCGCGTCGCTGACGAGGACGGCGTTATCCGCGCCCATAGCCAGCGCGTGCTTCAGCGCATCCTTGGCGGACGCAGGCCCGATGCACAGCGCGGTGACCGTGCCGTTCGTGGCTTCCTTTTGTTGAAGCGCCCCTTCGACGGCGTACTCGTCGAAGGGATTGATGACCAGCGGCGAGTCGCCCCAGGTCACTTGCCCGTTCTCGGCTTTCACTTTCGCCTCCGAGTCCGGGACTTGTTTGATACATGCGATGATTTTCAAAGTTTACTCCTTGATCGGAATTTGAAATTCTGAAAAGATAACGGCGAAGGATCATCTATCTCCAATATCGGGCATGGCAGGTTCTTCTTCAAATTCTTTTTCTTTTCCTTTCTCTGGCTGCCTAAACATTCCTCTGAAAATCCCTTGATATTTTCTGTCCTTCTCAAGTTCATTTACATTTAACCCGTAGTTGCAGGCATTTAATAAGCGCTCATTGACGAAACTCGTTTTGACATTACCTTCATATTCAAAGTAAACAACCACGACTCGAATTCCATGCTTCATTAATGCTCGGGCAAGAGGGACTAAATCACCGTCACCGGTAACTAAAACTGCGACATCTATTTTTCCTTCCATGCCGACTTGCAGAGAATCGATTGCGAGGGCAACATCAACCCCCTTTTCTTTACCGGATTGCGACATCGGAACATATTTAGATTCTACGCCCGCATGCATTAAATCAGTATCCCGATTACGCTGGCTGTGTAATTGTTTTTCGTTCGATTGACTCGAGGAAAATAACCCTTGATACCAGCCGGCGTAAACTACCCGATAGTTGGCGTATCCTTGTTCTTTTTCCCTTACGAAATTCTCAATGAGTGTTTGAAATGGCTGAAAAGTTAACCATCCCAATTTCTTTTCGGCATAAAAATAGTATTGAGCGTACGTGAAATAAGAACCATCATAAAAAACACCGATTCTGCAAATTGATTTATCCATTCCGATTCTCCTGAGTTTGTATTTAAAACAGGGTAGATTGTAAATCATCCTTGTTGAAACCTGTATCTAAAGGCAAGTTTTCTCTTTGAGCGGCTTCCCTAGCAAGGAAGTCGCAGCGTTGATTGCTCTTATCGATATTATGTCCTCTAATCCATCTAAATTCAACATCATGTTGTTCTATCAACTCAAGTAAGGTTCTCCATAAATCCGCGTTTGGGACTTTTCTATTCTTGCTTTTTACCCATTTGCTGTTACGCCATTTATATATCCATTTGTTGTTTATTGAGTCGACAAGATATCTAGAGTCGCTGAAAACTATCACTGACGATTTTTGTTTCAATGCTCTTAATCCTTCAATACAAGCCATTATTTCCATTCGATTGTTTGTTGTTTCTTGAAATCCCCCGCTAATTTCTTTCTCTCTATTTTGATAGCGTAGAATGGTTGCAAAACCTCCTGCACCCGGGCTTCCCAATAAACATCCATCAGTGTGCATTATTATTTTTCCGTCTTTCAGCAATTCAATATCTGTATCATCTACTTTCATCGGAGTAGTGTAATCAACTAATTCAAGCAAGTTGGGCGCGTGTTTTCTAACAATATCTTCGCTAACCCCTCTAAGCCAAATCAGAGCGTCCTCTTTATTGTAGAAGCCTTTATAAATTGCTTCATCAAAATTTTCTACCTGCTCGGATGCGCCATCCCTGCCAAACCAAGTGGTATAAAGCCCTGGCTTGCGTCCGCGAACAACAATGTAGTATTGCTTTTTTGTTTTCGTCATTATTTCACCGCGATCATCTTATTCTTGCTCCCAAATATAAATGTCGCAACCTCGAAAATAACCGCACCGAGAATTGCGAGAGTTTCGAGATCCGTAAGGACAGATGCTGGGGGGGGGCAAGTCCGCTACAAGTATTCAATGTGGTTTTCCATTTCGTCCTCGGTCATGGTCTCAGAAATCAAAACCAATCCATCAATGATTTGACGCATGGCTGTTCTTTGATGGGCATATACAATTCCGTGGTGCTTCATCCGCGAGTTCAGGCGAAGGAAATCTTCATCCTGCGTAAAAACCACCCTGTCCTCTGAAGCGGCGAATTGCAAATGTTCTTCGTCGTCAACATTCAAATTGCCTGCTTGCTGAGCAGTCAATATATCAATGTCGCGCTGGCGCAGGGCTTTCACGATTCCCGGGTGGATATGTTCATCCGCGTAGAATTTAATTGCCATCGAGTTTCTTCTTCAGCTTCGATGGCGTCTCCTTCATCATCTCTTCCACAAATTTTTCACCCTCTGCCATGGACCGGTCAACTTCTTCCTTATGATCGTAGTAATAAGCGAGAGCGGCATGAACATCCGAAAGACTCAATCGGTAATCTTCGGCAATTTGTTCAACCGTGTAACCCATTTCTTCGTGCCAGGTAACCACATTCTGTACAGAGATGCGATGTCCGGCAATGCGCGGTTTACCGCCCATTACGCCGGGAGTAATTTCGATATGTTCATCTAGAGTTTTAAGCACCATTGGAATTCCTTTCCGATCACTTACCTAATTATAAACGTCATCACCATAAACAACAGATACATCAGCCCGCCTGCGAAGGCAAAGAAGCTTGACCCACCGTTTAATTCAGGGCCAAAACCTCTCAAGAAAAAACTAACCGCCAGCAGAAGCCATGTCAACGCGTGGCCCCAGCGAATGATGAAGTAGCGCAGGCCAGTTGTCGCGGTCACAGCTTTGCCGGGCCAGATGTAAGCGAAGATAGCGGCGATGACGAGGGCAATCGCTGTCCATGCGAAGTAGGGAATGTTGAGGAAGTCGTTTTTCATTTTTTAAACACAAAGTACACAAAGGTCACTAAGGGGGGTTTAGAGCGCAAAATGTTTCCTTTGTGTACTTTGTGCCCTTCGTGTTTAGCTTTTATCCGTGCCAGTAAGCCTCATCATAAGCGGGCGCTTCACAGCGTAACGGTTTGTCCTCGCGCAGACCCAGAGCGTAGCCCGCTTGAATCAGCACCTGCACCTCGCTGGAGCCTTCGTAGATCATCGCTCCCTTTGAGTTACGCAGGTAGCGCTCCACGTCGAATTCGTCGCTGTAGCCGTACGCGCCGTGGACTTGAATCGCTTCGGTGGCCGCGCTGAAGGATGCCTCGGTGGCAAATTTTTTCGCAAACGAAGTCTCACGCGTGCAACGCTGACCTTGATTCTTCATCCAGCCAGCTTGCAAATACAGCAGGCGCGCAATTTCGTAATCCTGCGACATCCTGGCAATCTTTTCTTGAATCAGTTGATGCTCGGCAATCGGCTTGCCAAAGGTCTTGCGCGTGTTGGCGTATTTCACACTCGCTTCGAGACTCGCGCGGATGATTCCCGTCGCGCCGGAGGCCACGGTGTAACGTCCGTGGTCGAAACCGGACATGGTGATCTTGAATCCTTCACCCTCCTCGCCGATGCGATTCGCAACTGGGACCTTAACGTCGGTAAACGAAATCCAACCCGTTGCACCAGCGCGTACGCCGAGTTTGCCGTGCAGGTCACCGCGCTTGACGCCGTCAGCGTGCAAGTCCACGATGAAAGTGGACAAGCCCTCAGACGCTTTTCGGGAGGATGCGCCCGTTTTAACAGTGACCAGCCCGAGGTCCGCTTTGGAGGCGAGCGAGATCCACATCTTCTCGCCGTTGAGAATGTAAAAGTCGCCGTCGCGTTTGGCGTTAGTAGACATCGCGGCCACGTCGGAGCCCATGCCGGGTTCGGTGAAAGCGCCGCATCCGATTTTCTCTCCGCTGGCGAGCGGGACTAAAAATTTCTGCTTCTGCTCCTCGGTGCCCCATTGAAAAAGAGTCATCGCGCACAAGCCGGTGTGCACAGACATGACGACGCGCAGAGACGTGTCCACGGCTTCGAGTTCTTCGCAGGCGAGACCCCACGAAATGTAGTCCATGCCCTGCCCGCCATAACGGACGGGAAATGGCAGGCCGAGGATGCCGACTTCCCCCATGCGTTTGAGCGCGAAGGGAATCGGTTCCTGCTTGCGGTCGTACTCCTTGATGACCGGCGCGATTTCTTTTTGGGAAAAATCGCGCACCAGTTTGCGCGCCATTTCGTGTTCGGGGGAAAGTTGAAAGTCCATTTTTTGGGTCCTCTGTGAAAAATTTTGCTCATTATACTCGTGACTGAGCGCTAAGACCTTTTCAACGCGAAGAGCGCGAAGAAATTCTAAAGGTTATCTTACGCTTACGAAAAATCTTTATGTGAGCCTTTGCGTTTCCCCTTTGTGTACTTCGTGTTAAAAAGAAAAGCCCGAGGCGCTTTTGAATTCGCATCGGGCTATCTTTTACGGGTGTCGTTGTTCATGATTTCCTTTCAACACCCATCCTGCTCAACTCATCCGAATTGAGATTCGCGACGAGCAGGTCCGCGCCAGCAAGGGCGAGGAACAGGATTGTCAGTAAACCTGCAATCAAGCCGAACATGAGATTACTCCTTTCTCTACAATCAATACAACAGTTTAGGAGCGAAAAAGGTACATCACCCAACAGAACTATCGGTTGTGTTCCTTTCGCCGTCAATGCGAGTTTGACGAACTGCGCGCTGGCTTTGTTCCAACAAAATCAAACGATAATTTCGCAGGTTGTTCGTGGCTTCTCAGGTATGGCGCGGCTCACTTTGCAAAAACCAGCCGACGAAGGCGGTGTACTGAGCCTGTCGAAATATCGGCTTCGCAAATGTTGCGGCGACTTTAGTCGCCCACTGAGTAATTACGATTGTTCTAAAAAATTCGCGCGGATTAGCGGAATTCGCGGCCAAATGTTTGCATTCAGGTTGACATTACAAACGTTTGAGATAAAATAGGCGGGCATGGCAAGCCGAAGTGGCGGAATTGGCAGACGCGCTAGGTTCAGGGCTTAGTGAGCGCAAGCTCGTGAGGGTTCAAGTCCCTCCTTCGGCACTCAAACGGACCCGCTTTCGAGCGGGTTTTTTTGTTAAACTTTCGCGACTGTGCCTAATTTTTTACCGCGAAGGCCACGAAGAACGCAAATTTTTTAGAGGCGCGAAGCCCCCCTTCGCACCTGATAGATTTTCTTCGCGCCCTTCCTCCACTTCGCGGTGAAAAGCTTCGTATTGAAGTTACACCTCATCTTTATGAAACGCATCCCCCTTTCCTTTATTCTCATCACCATCTTCGTGGACGTGCTCGGCTACAGCATGATAATCCCGCTGTTGCCTTTCTTTGTGCAAAAGTTTGGCGCGGGCGCGGCCGTCGCGGGCACGCTTGCTTCGCTGTACGCATTTCTGCAATTATTCAGCGGCCCCGTGCTCGGGTCATTATCCGATCGCTACGGGCGCAAACCGATTCTGCTCCTTTGCCTCTTCGGAACCGCCATTAGTTATGCCCTGTTTGGATTCGCCGCCGCCTTATGGGCCATCTTTCTGGCGGTCCTGCTCGACGGCCTGACAGGCAATAACCTGACTACTTGCTACGCCTACATCGCCGACATCACAACAAACGATGAACGTGCCCGCGGCATGAGTCTGGCGGGCGCGGCGTTCGGCCTGGGCGTCATGGCCGGGCCGGCCCTCGGCGGTTTGCTGAGCGGCTACGGTCTGCAGGTTCCCGCCTTCTTCGGCGCAGGCCTTGCCTTTGCAAACACACTTTATGGTTTTTTCCTTTTGCCCGAGTCGCTCGCTCCAGAAAAACGTTCGGCTCATCCTATTTCTTTCAACGCATTCACACAACTCAGAGGCTTCTTCAGCATCGCGTCCATTCGCCCAATTCTTCTGGCCCTCTTCACCCTTAACCTGGCTTTCTCTGGTCTGCAAACTAATTTTCCATTATTTAGTAACGCTCGCTTCGGCTGGGACGCGCGCCAAAACGGATTCTTTTTTGCCTTCGTGGGCATGCTGGCTGTCCTTGTGCAGGGATTTCTCTATCGCCGCATTCAGCCTAAATATGGAGAACGACGACTCGCCATGATTGGCCTGGCGCTCATGTCTGTGGGCATGGCAGGCATCGCCTTTACGCCGCTCGCCTGGTCACTTTTTCCCCTCGTCGCTCTTGCCGGGCTGGGCAGTAGCACCAGCATCCCATCCCTTTCGGGGCTGGCCTCCCCGCGTACGAGCGAGTCGCAACAAGGTCTGTTGATGGGCGCCCTGCAAAGCCTGCATGGATTGACCAACATTATTGGTCCGATTATGGCAGGCCTGGCTTTCGAATATATTGGCGTCAGTTCGCCCTATTGGATTGGAAGCGGATTGGCCCTGCTGGCCCTGCTCATATCTCGACGCATCTAAGCCCGCCTCTTTCCGCGCTCAGGGCGGCTTCTGTTTAAGAATCATCTCCAGCGCTTCAACGGCTCGCGCAACGCCATCTTCGGCGCTCAGCCCTGCTCGAATTTTTTGCGCTGCTTCAGCCATCTTCCCATTTTTAAAATCAGCCAGACTCTGCACAAGATTTTGAACCGTTAATTGCCCCTGCGGAATCGCGCGTGGTCCCGCGCCAAGCGCCTGCACACGTCGCGCCCAAAAGAACTGATCCACAGCCCTGGGAAGCACAAGCGACGGAATGCCTGCGCGCAACGCGGCCGCCGTCGTCCCTGCCCCGCCGTGGTGGACGGCCACAGCGATGCGTTGAAACAGCCAGCCATGGGGAACACTGTCGCACAAGAAAAACACATCGGTGGAAGATTCTCGGTGCGTCAGACCCGCCACGGGCGCGATAATGGCGCGGATCTGGGTCGCTTGAATCGCTTTCAAAATAATGTCAATCGTTTCATCTGGTCGGCGCAAGCCAGGACTTCCGAATCCAAAATAATAGGGCGACTCGCCAGCATTGAGAAAACTCTCAAGCGCAGGCGAGGGCACATATCCATCCGTTTCCAGCGGCCAATAGCCGCTGAGAATCGATAGGTCGTTCCAGTCGCGCGGACGTGGCACAATCAACTCACTGAAGGCATGCAAAGCCAGGTCAAATTTACCGAACGGCGCGGGCGTGGGACCAAAAAATAACAGCGGTTTCAGTCGCAAACTTTCTTTTCGCCAGCGATTAATCAGCGAGCGCCACGGAAGCCAGACAGCCAGCCCGGCGAGCAAATAACTGAACCGGTTGTAACCACGCCAGCCGCGCAGGTTGAGAGGAATTATCGGCGAGGGAAACTCGCCGGTGGGTAACATCGGTTGCAAGAAAGCGCCGATGCACGGCACGCCAAGCGCCTCAGCGATGGACACGCCCCAAAGGGTGGGCAAACCCACTACGAGGGCGGACGCGTCGCGGGATACTTCCCAGGCGCTATTCAGCATCTGCGCATAAACAGGTCGGGCGCGTTGCACATAATCCCAAGTAGCACGCAGGCTGTGAAGTGGATTCCCTTCGTAAGTGAGGGCCGCTTGCCCTTCTGCCGCCGTGAGCAGGTCAGAGGGGTTGCCCTCGATGGGCGCGAAGGGCAGTCGATATCCTTCGACGAACTCGCGAAAGGCTGGCGGCCCAGCCACGCAGACTTTGTGCCGCGCAGATTGCAGTCCGCGGGCGAGAGCGATAATGGGCTGCACATCGCCGCGCGTGCCGCTGACGAGGAACACGATAGGTTGCATAAAAGAATTATACGCGGGATGGTATAATTACCCTAATTACACAGTACGCTTCATCTAAAGACACGAGGCCAAAAAGCGGGCCGCTTCGTGTCTTTTTATGCCAAAAGCCCGACTGGCGCACATTTTCACGGCGAAGTTGGGAAGGCCGCGAAGGTTTTCAAAATCGCGAAGAAAGCCCTTCGCGCTCTTTTTTTCTTCGCGGTGAAAAAAAAATTAGCCATTAACGATAAAGACACCCAAACACAGGTAACCCATGGACATCGGAACAATAGAACAAGTAGACATTGACGCCCAAATGCGCTCGGCCTATCTCGATTACGCGATGAGCGTCATCGTGGCCCGTGCCCTGCCAGACGCTCGCGACGGCTTCAAGCCTGTGCACCGCCGCATTCTGTACGCCATGCACGACCTCGGCATGCGCTCCAATACTGCCTACAAGAAATCGGCGCGTATTGTCGGTGAAGTGCTCGGCAAATATCACCCGCACGGCGACTCGGCTGTTTACGAATCGATGGCGCGTATGGCGCAGAGTTTCTCGTTGCGCTATCCCCTCGTGGATGGGCAGGGCAACTTCGGCTCGATTGACGGCGACGCTCCAGCGGCCATGCGTTACACCGAGGCGCGCCTGGCCAAGATGGCCGAGGAAATGCTGGCGGATATCGAAAAGGATACTGTCAATTTCGGCCCCAATTTTGACGATACCCTCGAGGAGCCGCTCGTGCTCCCGGCCCGCCTCCCCAACCTACTTTTGAACGGGTCGGCCGGAATCGCAGTGGGCATGGCGACGAATATTCCACCGCACAACCTGCGCGAACTCGTCGGCGCAATTAACCACCTGATCGAAAACTACAACCGCATGGACGAAATTCCAGTTGAAGAGCTGATGAAGTTCGTCAGCGGACCAGACTTCCCCACCGGCGGCATGATCGTTGGCACCGAGGGCATCATCTCTGCCTACGGCACAGGCCGCGGACGTGTCGTCATGCGCGGCATCGCCCACATCGAAGAGATGAAAGGCTCACGCCACCAGATCGTCATCACCGAGATTCCCTACCAGGTTAACAAGACCACGCTCATCGAGCGCATCGCCGAGTTGGCCCGCGAAGGCAAACTAGACCAAATCTCCGACCTGCGCGATGAAAGCGACCAGCGCGGCATGAGCATCGTCATTGAGTTAAAGCGCGGCGCGCAACCCAAGAAAGTACTCAACCAACTTTACAAATACACCACCCTGCAATCCACCTTCGGCGTGATTATGCTCGCCCTCGTGGACGGTGAGCCGCGCACCCTGCCGCTTAAACGCTCCCTCCAAATTTTCATCGAGCATCGTCAAACCGTCATCGTGCGGCGCACCAACTTTGAGTTGGCCAAGGCGCGCGCCCGTCAACATATTTTGGACGGTTTGCTCATCGCGCTCAACAATATTGAAGCGGTAATCAAAACCATCCGCGCGGCTGAAGATGCTGATGCCGCCAAAGCGGCATTGATCAACAACTTCAAATTAAGCGAGCTTCAAGCGCAAGCAATCCTCGACATGCAGTTGCGCCGCCTAGCCGCGCTCGAACGCTGGAAGATTGAAGAAGAGCACAAACAGATTACCGCGCAGATCGCCCACTTTGAAGACCTGCTGGCCCACCCCAAGAAAATTTTGGCGCTGATTCAATCAGACCTCAAGGAAATTGCTGAGAAATTTGGCGATGACCGCCGCACGCGCATCGCCGCCGAAGCCAAAGAAAGTCTCAACGAAGAAGACTTGGTGCAGGATGAAGCCGTGTTGATCAGCCTCACCGAGCGCGGATATGTGAAGCGCGTGGCGGCCAAGGCCTTCAAATCGCAAACGCGTGGCGGACGCGGCGTGATCGGTCACTCCACCAAAGATGAAGACGAAATCGTCATGTTGATTCCGGCGCGCAGTCTCGACACGATGTTGTTCTTCTCCGACAAGGGCAAAGTCTATTCTGAGAAGGTTTACCAAATCCCCGATTCAGACCGCGCCGCGAAGGGCATCCCCCTCGTCAACATTCTCTCGCTGGATGCGACCGAGCGCGTCACTGCCGCCATCGCGGTGAGCAGTTTCTCGGCATCGGCCTACGCCATCCTCGCCACCGTGCGCGGAAAAGTCAAACGCGTGGACCTCGAAGAGTTCGCCGCTGTGCGCCCCTCCGGCCTGATTGCGATGGGACTCGAAAAGGACGACCGGCTTGGTTGGGCAAGATTAACCAGCGGCAAAGACGAGGTCATCTTCGTCACCGAGAACGGACAGGCTTTGCGCTTCAACGAGTCGAAGGTGCGCTCAATGGGGCGACAAGCCTCGGGCGTGCAAGCCATCAAACTCAAAAAGGGCGACGCTGTCACCAGTATGGATGTCGTCGTCAAAGAGAGCAACTTGTTAGTGGTGACCACTGGCGGTTTCGGCAAACAGACTCCGCTTAAAGAATATTCGCCCAAAGGCCGCGCCACTAACGGCATCTCTACCATTGACCAAAAGGCGCTGAAGGAAATCGGCAAAATTGCCGCCGCGCGCGTGGTGCAAAGCGACGACGACTTGACCATCATGACCGCGCAAGGCGTGACCATCCGCATCAAAGTAAAAGACGTGAAGCAGGCTGGCCGCGCCACGAAGGGCGTCCACTTGATTAAGCCGCAGGAGGGTGACAGCGTGGCCTCCGTGGCTTGCATCTCTGCGGATGACTTGAAGAAGGTCGGCGCGCAAGTCAGCGAAGGCGAAGCAGAAGAGAAAGCCCAACCCGAGTTGATTTAAGTTCTTCTGCGTATACTGAGCACGGTCACTTTCTGCGCTTTTCTCACCGCGAAGATGCGAAGCCGCGAAGGATATTCGAGAGCGCGAAGGCTTGCCTTTTATCCCTTTCATCCGTGGTTAGATTTCCCGATTCTCAAAACCGCAAATTATGACCGTGCGCGGTATAGAATAAAAAACAGACCGGCTCATTTGCATGAGCCGGTCTGTTTTTTTTGATTTTCTTGGTGACTTTGAGACTTTGTGCCTTTGTGATTAAAGCAATAGGTTGAATTTAGAAAACAAATTTCCCGGTAAAGATCATCAGCATGGCGCCCATCACACATACCGCCATCATGAGCATGAACGCCAGCAAGAATCGCTGTTGCGCCGTCAGGCCCAGGATCTTGCCCGAGGAGCGCTTGCGGGATGGGACAGCGTTTTTTTCATCTGGAAAGAATTCAATCTGTCCTTCGTCAAATCCCGATGTTTCTTGTGCTTCATTGCGGAGACCGTCAAACATGGGCGTATTCTATCACGCGGGGCGCAGGTGTATTTCCCCAAAATGTACTGTCACGAATTTGTCATCTACCTGCAAACGCAGAGAGCCGTCGGCCTCAAGCCCGTCTACGACGCCGATCAGCGCAGTCTCAGCGCCCTGCCACACGCGGACTTGCTGACCTTTGTAGGCCAGCGATTGATTCCAGGCTTCGAGCAATTCGCCAGTGGCCAGGCGCTCGCGCCAGTGGGCGATGAGTTGAAGTGTATTGCGCAACAAATCAAAACGTTCGGAAGTTTGTCCAAGCTCTGCCTCAACGCTGGTGGCGGGGAAGGAAAGTTCTGCGGGCGGAGGTACCGAAGCCGACAAAACATTCACTCCGATTCCGAGAACGATGGCTTCTAGCTTGTCGCCCGACCAGCTGGTTTCAGCCAGAATGCCAGCCACTTTTTTGCGGTTAATTAAAACGTCGTTGGGCCATTTAATTTGAGCAGTCAAGCCCAGCGAGCGGAGCGCGTCGACGAGGGCCACGGCGCCCAGGCCGGTGATCAGGCTCGGGGAAGCAGACTCGCTTGCAGACGGGCGCAGAATCAAGCTGAAGGCCAGAGCGGCCCCTCGAGGCGTGACCCACTTGCGGCGCGAACGGCCGCGTCCGGCAGTCTGCTCGTCGGCGCTGACCAGTGAAAAATCCGCCGCGCCATTCAGCGCCCAGGCGAGGGCTTCGTTGTTGGTCGAGCCGATCGAATCAAAATGGCGCAATCCGCCCAGCGCAATCGGCGAGAGGAATTTTTGAAGTGTGGTTGAGTCCATAAGAATCAAAAACCCGTTATCTACACGGTCAGAAAACGGGTTTGTTTTTTACTGCACGTAATCGAGCGGGTTCACACTTGCGCCGCCGAGGCGGATTTCAAAATGCAAATGCGCGCCAAACGAATTGCCGGTGTTGCCGGCCGTTCCAATCTGATCACCCTGACTGACCGACTGGCACATATTCACAAAGTAGGTTGTCAAGTGGGCGTATAAAGTTACGTATCCGTTGCCATGGTCAATCTGTACCATGTTGCCATAACCATATTGGCTCCAACCTGCAAACGTCACTACGCCGTGGTCTGCCGCCAAAAGCACGTCGCCTTCGATAGCGGTCATATCAATACCGAGATGCCCCGCACCGTAGCTATTACCCGAAATGGTGTGTGGCTCCCCCGCCACAGACCAGATGAAAGAACCTGATCCAGGGCGGCCGCCGCCGCAAGCGTTACTGCCGCTCCCCGAGCTACTAGATTGACTCCAGGCCAGCGAACTCCAGTCGAACAATTCACGTGAGCCGCCAGGAATCATGACCAGCGCGCCGGGTTTGAAATCGGGATTGGTCAGGTCTACATCGTTGCCTGCGAAATTAATAATATCGTCCACCGCGGCTTTAAATTGCGCGGCGATTTTATCCAGCCTGTCGCCCTGTTGCCAGACATAATAAATTCCGTCCACCGGCGGGATGAGCAAAATCATGCCCGGGCGCAAACCATGCGGGTCGTCGTTGAGTACGTCTTTGTTGTTGTAAAGAATCGACTCGGCGCTGATGCCAAATTTTTCTTCAAGCTTGCTCATTGCGTCGCCGCGTTCCACCGTATATTTAACTGCCTGGTAACGCGGCAGTTCAGCGGGGATGTTAGTAATCAATTGGATGCGCCGCCCCACAGCGGGCTCGGCGACGGAGACCGGCGGCAGTCCCAAATTGACGGCGGGCGCTTCGCTGTTCGGGCCGACAGTGGGCACGGCCTCAGTGGCCTGATTGCTGCCCCGAGCGCCGCGCCACCACATCGCACCACCCAGCAGTGACGCGACAAGGGCCGCCGTCACCAGCCAGGAGACAAATGCGAAGCGATTGTTATTCCAAAGAGTCAAGATTTTTTTCATAGTCTGATAGTTTTTACACAAACGAACTGCGGGGCAGCAAAAAAGTTGCGTGGGGTCAAATGATTAGTCGGTCAGGTTCTCCAAAAATTCCTGATTGGTGCGCGTCTTTGACATGCGCGTGATGATGGCCTCTGTGGCCACAGCCGGGTCCATGCCCGCGCCCTGTGGCGGGTTGCCCGTCATCTGGCTGAACATACGGCGCAGGAGGAATACGCGCTGTAAAATGTCCGGCCCGAGAAGCAGGTCTTCGCGGCGCGTGGACGAACGTTCGATCTCCACAGCCGGGAAGGTGCGCCGCTCTTGCATCTTGCGCGACAATAACAATTCCATATTGCCGGTGCCTTTGAATTCTTCGTAGACCACATCGTCGAGACGCGAGCCAGTATCAACGAGGCAGGTGGCGATAATTGTCAGCGAGCCGCCTTCTTCAATGTTACGCGCCGCGCCGAAGAATTTCTTGGGCGGGTACAGCGCCGAGGGGTCCATACCGCCCGAGAGCGTGCGCCCTGAAGGATTAACGACCAGATTATAGGCACGAGCGAGACGGGTAATCGAGTCCATTAAGATTACTACATGGTGACCCATCTCCACCAATCGCTTAGCGCGGTCTAAGGCAATCTCGGCGGTGCGCACATGCGATGTCACCGGCTCATCGAAAGTGGAGGCAATCACCTCAGCGTCCACCGAGCGGTCCATGTCAGTCACTTCTTCGGGGCGCTCGCCAATGAGGGCCACCATCAAATGCACGTCGGGATATTTAGTTGAAATAGCATTCGCAATTTGCTTAAGAATTGTAGTTTTTCCCGCCTTGGGTGGAGAGACGATCAGTCCGCGCTGGCCGCGGCCAATGGGCGTGATCAGGTTAATCAAACGCGGCGCAATCGGCTCACTGCCGATTTCAAGGTCAAAACGCACCTCGGGGAAGATTGGCGTCAGGTTCTCAAAATTCGGTCGTTTGCGGGCCTCTTCAGGGTCCATGCCGTTGACCGATTCCACTTTGAGCATTCCGTAGTGGCGTTCCGATTCGCGTGGGGCGCGCACGTGTCCGATAATCAAATCGCCGGAGCGCAGGTCGTAACGGCGCAATTGGGCCTGCGACACGTACACGTCAGAATCACTGACGCGATAATTATCAGAGCGCAAAAAACCGATGCCCTCGTTCATAATTTCGAGCACACCGCCGCGTACTTCGATGCCCTCCTTCTCGGCCTCCGCCTGACGGATGCGCACAAGCAGTGCTTCTTTTTTAATGCGTTGCGGATTCGGGATGTTTAATGTCTTGGCTAATACACGCAGTTTTGCCAACGGTTCGTTATTGAGTGCTAATATGTCCATGATACCTTCCAGAATAGGGTGTGGGATGTAAAAACGAGCCTATGCCCCCGGGCATTGGCTGAAACTTCTAGTTTTGAAATAAGGATTTTTCGTTCAAGTTTGGTGGGGATACTTTGCCGCGCACAGGCAGACACACAAGGAAAACTGAATTCTTCTCAATTTTAAAAGGGGTTGGGGAAGTGCCCAAATTATAGCACGCAGCACAGGCAAAGGCAAGCAGTATAATCACGAAATCACCTCACGGAGTTGCACAGTGCCCCAAACCCAAAATCGTTCGGTTATGAAATGGTTGTTTATTTTTGCAAGCATCATCGCCTTCCTGGTCATCTTTGGCGGATTTGTGCGCCTGACGCGCTCGGGCCTTTCCATCGTGGAATGGAATCCCGTCAGCGGCAGTCTGCCGCCGTTGAGCGAACGCGCCTGGCAAATTGAATTTGCAAAGTATCAACAAACGCCCGAGTTCATTCACGTCAATTCTTTCATGACCCTCGAAGAATACAAATTTATTTTTTGGATGGAATGGATTCATCGCTTCGTCGCGCGTTGGGCGGGCCTCGTCTACGCCCTGCCCCTCTTCTATTTTCTACTGCGCAAAAAAATTCCGTGGCGCGAGTTTGGAATCTATTTCATCATGGGCATGCTCTTCATCTCGCAAGCCTTCGCTGGCTGGTACATGGTGAAAAGCGGACTCGTCGAGCGGCCCTCCGTCAGTCATTATTTATTACTGACTCACCTCATGCTGGCCCTGGCCTTGCTGGGACTCGCCCTCTGGACAGCCTTCGGCCACCGCTACGGATTCACGCCTCCCTCCCGCCCTCGAAGCGGGTCAGCCCCCTCAGCCATCGCCACGCTGACGTTCATCCTCCTGCTGATTCAAATCGCTTACGGCGCACTCACTGCCGGCCTGAAAGCGGGACACGTCACCAACACCTGGCCGCTCATGTTTGGACAATTAATCCCCACAGGAATCTTCGGCACAGACGGATTCGCGCTAATTAATTTAGTCGCCTCGCCGCTGACGGTGGTTTTCATCCATCGCTGGTTTGCCTTCGTCGTTTTGATGGCCGTCGTCTGGCTGTGGCGCAAAACGCGGACGCCAAATTTTCCTCCCGAACTCAAGCGCGGACTGTGGTGGCTCGTCGCCGCAGTCGTTCTTCAAATCGTGCTCGGCATCCTCGTGGTGCGACTCAATGTCAACATTGCAGTCGCATCCATTCATCAAGCGGGCGCGTTGATTCTATTTTGGTTGAATGTGTTTTTCCTGCATAGGTTGCGCGCGTTAGATCATATGCAGTAACGGCTTCAGTCGTTCCGAAAATCGACGACTGACCCACAGGGCGCTACGCAGAGTCGTTACTACGTTTTCACCTTTTCAATCGGGTGTCGCAAAATAGTCTTTAGTTTGGCGGGCGCAGTCTTGCGCGCGTCGCTCAAATATATTTCGTGATGCTTAGCGCGTAATTTATATCCGTTCCCCCAGACAAATTCGTGCAACTTGTCAATCGTCGGTTTCTCGTCTGCGTAAGAGCCGAGGTGCAGAATCTGCGCGGCTTTGCCTTCGCGCAAAGATTCAAACCTGACCAACGATAAAGCAGTCAGGTTTTTCTTTTGCGCATTTTCCGCCAAAGTCTCTTTGACAAGTTTTGCGGTCACATAACGGGGTTGCATGATCATCATTGTCCAATTCCATTTGTCTTTGTTTTCCAAATCGCGCAGGTCATCCACCCACCAGAGTCCCTCGAGCGGCATCACTCCATAGTCAATGCCGGTTGCACCGCGTTTAATTTTGAATTTCAGACCATAGGCTAGCGCGTACAGGGCTTGAATTGCATCTTGATAAGATTTCGCCGTGTTGGGACTGCCATTTCCGTCAATCATCAGGTAATTCATCGCGGGCACACTGACGTTTGCCACGGCCTTTGCAGACGCGCGGTATAAATCTTTCATCTCTTTTTTGAAATCAATCTTTAGCATGACAGACTTCTTTCTATAAAGTCGAATTAGTTCTCAGTCTTGAATCGCTCGGCGCCGAGCGCGGCAAGCTTTGCCAATTCATCAAACAATTCGGGCTCCAACCTCTTAAAGTTGAAGCAGGATTTTCCCTGCATGTGTTTCTTTAATTCGGGCGACATGCTCTTGAGCAATTTGGGAAACATGTAAACAGGCATCAAATAAAAACTGACGTAATTTTTCTTAATTTGCGCCCCACCAAAAAAGATGGCTTTCTTCCACTTTTCACTGTATGGGCCATCGAGAGAATACGCGCTCGAGGTGTCGGCGGTGACAGTGAGACGCTCGGCGTAAGGTTTCAGAATGGCGCGCAGTTGTTCGAAGACGAGCGGGAAATCATTGGCTGGCATTATTTGCTTCCTTTTATAACGCGACACGCTTCGCAGTGTCGCTATTTGAAACGGGCAACATAAATGTTGCGTTACTGGACGATGATGATCACATAAATCGTATCGCCAAACGCGAAGCCGTCTGGCGCATAAGCCTGCCAGGCGCTTTGGTAGAGTCCCGCTGTGAGGGGCGCGCTGAAGATGACTCGCAGAGTCGCTTGTGCGCCGGCCCGCGCCGGGTAGAGCGGACTCTCTGTCTGCGCGCCTTGCGCCTCCCCACCGACAAGGACGAGGCGGTAGGTGGCGTCCCAGTTGCAGGTGCCGCTGTTTTGCACGAGCCATTGTTTGTCTATGCTTTGATTCGAAAAGACCACAGTGTTGTCTTCGTAGGTGATGTCGTCCACAAAAGTTAAATCATTGGTGCAGGGTTCAGGCGTGGATGATTCTTGCGGCGCGGAAAATGTTTGGGTGGGGAAAAAGATTGGGGAGGGCGCACCCGCTTGAAGCGTGGAGGGAGGCGTGGTTGAGATGGCCGAGTCGCTGGGCGGGCGGAAGAGGGTCGGGACGGCGGTCGGCGTGCAGGCGGGGAGAGTCCACGCTAGCACGAGAATCAAAATGAACGCGGGGACGATTCGGGAAGTGAGTCGGTCCGCGTTCATTTTTTTATTCGTACGGTGGTCGAGTAGGCGGTGGGTCTCGATACGGCCTTCGGCCTACTCGACCACCGCCGTATCGAGACCACGAATTAAACTTCTTCTTCAGCCGCGCCGCCGTCGGAGTCGCCGCCCATGTCGATGGGCAGGACGAGTTCGCCGCCGAGAGCTTTGGAGCGGATGACGCCTTCGATTTCATTGGCCATGGCGGGATTCTGACGCAGATATTCTTTGGCGTTTTCGCGGCCCTGACCGATGCGGGTTTCGCCAAACGAGAAGAACGCGCCGCGCTTGGTGACGATTTCGAGTTGGGTGGCGAGGTCGAGGATGTCGCCGACCTTCGAGATGCCTTCGTTGAACATGATGTCGAACTCGGCGGTGCGGAACGGCGGCGCAACTTTGTTTTTGACGACGCGCACACGCGTGCGGTTGCCGATGACTTCGTCGCCGACCTTGATGGATTGGATGCGGCGCACGTCAAGGCGCACGGAGGCGTAGAACTTAAGCGCGTTACCGCCCGTGGTGGTTTCGGGGTTACCGAACATGACGCCGATCTTCATACGCAGTTGATTGGTGAAGACGACGGTGGTTTTGGTCTGGTTAATCGCGCCGCTTAATTTACGCAACGCCTGCGACATGAGGCGGGCTTGCACGCCCATAGTTGCGTCGCCCATGTCGCCTTCGATTTCGGAGCGTGGAACGAGCGCGGCGACCGAGTCGACAACGACGAGGTCCACGCCGCCCGAGCGGACGAGGGTCTCGACGATTTCGAGAGCCTGTTCACCCGTGTCGGGTTGAGAGACGAGCAGGTTGTCAATGTCTACGCCGCACTTGGCCGCGTAGGTGGGGTCGAGAGCATGTTCCATGTCGATGTATGCGGCGGTGCCGCCCATTCTCTGCACTTCGGCCACGATGTGTTGACACAGTGTGGTCTTGCCCGAGGACTCGGGGCCGTAGATTTCG
>VFKQ01000190.1 GCA_009885445.1 Anaerolineaceae bacterium
CAGTTTGCGGGGCGCGGTGGACAGTTCCGCACGCCGCGGCATATTATCCGCATGATGGTGCAGATGGTGGATCCGAAGCCGCGCGAGCGCATTGGCGATCTGGCGGGCGGGACGGGCGGGTTTCTCGTCAACGCGCACCAGCATATTTTGGAGAAGCATACGTCGGCGGGGATTTTGGAGTACGATGCCGAGGGGCAGGCACACCATCTGATCGGCGACCAGTTGTCGGCGGCGGAAAGATCGTTCATGTCGTCGAAGAAATATTTGCGGGGCTTCGATAATGATTCGGGGATGACCATCCTGCGCATTGGGTCGATGAATCTGATGCTGCACGGGATCGAGTCGCCGCAGTTCTATTACATGGATTCGCTGTCGAAGTCGTTCGATGATGAGCGCGAGTATGACGTGATCCTGATGAACCCGCCGTTCAAGGGCGCGGTGGATAAGGGCGGCGTTCATCCCACGCTGCCTTCGGATACGACGAAGAGCGAATTGCTTTTTCTGCATTTGATTTTGCGCGCGCTGGATATGGGCGGACGGGCGGCGGTGATCGTGCCCGATGGGGTGCTGTTCGGGTCGAGCCGCGCGCATGTGGAGGTGCGTCGCAGGATCATCGAGGAGAATCGGCTGGACGGGGTGGTGTCGATGCCTTCGGGTGTGTTCAAGCCGTACGCGGGGGTGAGCACGGCGGTGCTGTTCTTCACGCGCGGCGCGCAGACGAAGGACATTTGGTTCTATGATATGGCGCACGATGGTTTTTCGCTGGACGATAAGCGGGGGGCGATTGATGAGAATGATATTCCCGATGTGGTGAATTGTTGGGAGAAGCGGACGAATAAGAAGTTCGTGGAGAGTAGAAAGTTGCGTGTGGATGAATTGCGGACTTTGCTTGCGCCGCTGAAAGAGGAAAGACGAAAGATGCAGGCGGAGATTAATCGCCTCACCTTCGACCATGCAGTTGATTCTGTTTCGAATGGCATTTCTGCCGCTGACGGTAAGACCCCCTCCGCCCTGGCGGGCACCTCCCCCAAATAAGACATGAGAAGTTTTTGTTTTAACCAAATATAAACTGTCGTATTTGGGGGAGGCTGGGAGGGG
>VFKQ01000282.1 GCA_009885445.1 Anaerolineaceae bacterium
ATTTTATCCGCAGATTGCACTGATGGCGTGGATTGGCCTTGTGATTTGCCAGGGAATTCGCGAGGGTGGAGTCAATCCACTCGTTGGAGGGATGCCGTTTGGGGACGCGCATGTTAAAGTGGGGCGAGGTAAGAGGAGGTGCAAATGAGGATTTTACGATCGTTATTATTTTCTGCGCGAAATGCAATGCTGATTATGTTGTTGGCACTGCTTTCCTCATGTGCAAAAACAGGCAAAAGGCCAACCCCGCTGTCTGTGTTATCAACTTCCACCCTACAGGTAAATACACATATGCCAACCAAAATCACACCTACGCAAACTTCAACAGCCCAGCCCCTTGTCCGTGGTGAATGGAGCGAAGCACCCTCCATGCTTTCTGCATATTCCGCGCATGCGGTGGCAGTCTCTGAAGATGCGATCTACGTGCTCAGCGGAACGGACGATAATGGCAGACTGGTGTTGGATGTTGAAAAGTTTGACGGACAGCAATGGTCGCTGGAAACTACTCTGCCTAACGGAGGCTTGAACGCGGCAACGGCTTCGATTGCGGATGGGAAATTGTATTTGATGGGTGGGTTTGCAGGCAGAACCGATGAGCCAACGGACGAGGTGTGGATCTATGATTTGAGCACGCATGTGTGGAGTCAGGGCGCGCCCATGCCCAGCCCGCACGGCGGACATGCGGCGGTGGCGATGGATGGAAAAATTCATGTTTTTGGTGGCGGGAATTCGGTGTCTACGATTTCGGACCATTCGCAATATGACCCCGCCACAGATACGTGGATGAAACTCGCCCCATTGCCGCGCTCGGAGGGCAGTCCTGCGGGCGTTGTTCTGAATGGAAAAATATATGCCATCGGCGGGCGCAGTGGGCTTTCAGATTTCGGGGATGTTTACATCTACGACCCAGCAGTTGGTGTATGGAAGGACGGCCCGTCGATCGAGCCGCGCGGGACGGCGGGTGCAGTTTTCTACTGCGGCGGAATCTACGTCTTCGGTGGGGAGTCGCAGGCGCACAGGAAAAACATCGATTCAGTCTTGCGGCTTGACCTTGCACGGGGCGTTTGGGAATCAGTGACGGCCATGCCCCTCGCTCGTAAATTTGCGCGCGCAGTGGTGTTCAACGATGCGGTGTATATCGTGGGTGGAAGTGTGGTGCCTGCCAACAGTCACGCACCCATCGGCAGTGCGTCTGTGTTGAAGTTCAGCCAGCCGGGTTGCCCGTAGAACGAGGAATGCTACGCCCACGATTTAACCTGCACGGCGGTTTACCGCCGTGCTATTTTTACGAAGCCCGCTGAAGCGGACGCTACGCCCATCCAGTAGCAAGGACGTAAATATCCGTGGGGGATGAAGGTGCAGATGGCGTGGAGATTAAACGAGTCGGCGGAGGTAAAAGCCTCCGCCATATTTCTCACATCCAGGCAAAATGAAAACCTACTCCACCGCAATCAAAAACGGATAATGCGGCTGGCCGCCATCTTGCACCTCAATCGTATGTGTAGTCATTGGCACGCCGCATTTTTTCAAACTGCAGATAATTCCTTGACCGAATCAAGATAGAGTGTATCGGGATCAATATCCTGTTCGTTGGGCCAAACAACGGTCCCATTGAATGGCATAACGCGTTTGAAATAGGCAAGGTCTTTGAGTTCGACAAATACGCCAAAATCAAGGATGTGTTTGCAGTCATACACACCCGTTTCGCCATTCGTGAAATGGAGTGTAAGGGTGTAATTGTCGTTAGGGGTTACTTGCACAACTCTTGGGTTCATGGTTATTTCAGTGGGTCAATCTTGTATGGGTGCTGGCCGCTAACAGCCAGTTCCCAGTCAGCCATCAATTCATCTTGATGGATTTCAATCCATGCGGAAACGAGTTTCGCTTTTGCGGACGGCAGGTTCCCAGCCAGCAGGCTACCATCGGGAATCTTAAAAATGGCCTCTTCATCCTGGAACTTCACATGAATGTGAGGCGACTTGTGTTGCCTGTTGTCTTGAAAATACATGGACACAATCAGGCCGTAGAACATTGAGATAACTGGCATACGAGGATTCTATCAGAAAATGACACTGCGAAAAGATGGGTTCAATTCTCACTCCACCGCAATCAAAAACGGATAATGCGGCTGGCCGCCGTCTTGCACCTCAATCGTCTGCGCGGAATATTTCGTGCGCGCCAGGTCCGCGATGCGGAAGGCTTCGGCGCGATTGACATCCTGCCCATAGAAGAGCGTGATCAACTCACAATTCGCCGCGTCCGCTTTTTCGAGCAGGCCAAGCACGGCGTCGTCAATCGTCGCCGCCGAAAGGACGAGTTTGCCATCCAGCATCGCAATTATTTGTCCCGTCTCCACGCTAACACCGTCAATCTCCACGGTGCGCACGGCAATCGTGATTTCACCTGTCTGCACAGAGGCAATGGCGTGAATCATGCGCGCGGCCACCTCGTCCACCTCCCCATCCGCGTTGAGCGAGAGCATGGCGGTCAGTCCCTGCGGCACGGTGCGGCTGGGGACGACGGCGACGTTTTTCACGGTCACTTCTTTGGCCTGATTCGCGGCCATGATGATGTTCTTATTGTTCGGCAAAATAATCACTTTGTTGGTGGGTAAATTCTCAAACGCGTTCAAAAAATCTTGCGTTGATGGATTCATCGTCTGGCCGCCCTCGACGATAGCGGCCACGCCCAACGAGGCGAAGATGCGGCTCAGTCCGCGCCCGGGCGAGACGACCACCACGGCAATCTTCCCCGGTTCCACAGGCTGAAACTCGAGCTTGTCCATTTTTGATTTTTGAATGTCGTCAATCTGCGCCAATAAATTTTCCATGGCCACTTTGCTGATCGTGCCCAGGCCCATGATGTAATCGATCGGCTCATAGCGTTTTTCGAGCGGCACGTGGATGTGCATGCGGTACATGCCCTCGCCCTCGCCCACTTGAATCGACGTGCCCATCTCTTCGAGCCGCGCATAAAAAGATTTCAGCTCAAACTGGTCATTTGGCACAAAATCAACAACGACCTCATAATCCTGCCCCTCCTCCACCGATTCGAGTGCGTTATCAAGATTCATGGCCGACATCGGTTGCACGCTCATTAACGGAACGTCGAGCGGCTCGCCATTAAAATAGCGCATCATCCCTTCGAGCACGAAGAACAGTCCCTTGCCGCCCGAGTCGACGACGCCTGCCTGTTTGAGCACCGGCAACAAATTGGGCGTGTTCTGCACCGATAAGTCTGCGGCAATAACAACACGCGCCAAAATCTCAATCGGATTCTGCGTCTCGAGTAGCGCCGCCTCTGCGCCCGCCGCCGCATCCTTCGAGACCGTCAAGATGGTGCCCTCCACCGGGCGGACGACGCCCTTGTAGGCGGTGTCGCGTCCCTCGATGAAGGCCTTCACCAGCGTCGGCCCGTCCAACACTTCTGCGCCCTGCATGCCGCGCGAAAATCCGCGCCACAACTGCGACAGAATCACGCCCGAGTTGCCGCGCGCGCCCATCAGCGCTCCCTTCGCCACCGCGGCAGACATCTCGCCGATGTTGCGCGTGCCCAGGTTGGCAATCTCATTCCACGCCGATTGCATCGTCAGCGTCATGTTCGTGCCCGTGTCGCCATCCGGAACGGGGAAGACATTCAGCGAATTAACTGTCTCCTGATTAGTGCGCAGCCAGGTCAGCCCGGCTTGCACGAGCTCCTTCAACACCAGCCCGTCAATGGGATTGGTGTGCAAGTCGTGCAGGTGTTTTGCTTGAATTGCTTGCGATCCGAGACTCATGTGTGCTCCTCAAAATTTTTGGAGTGCGGAAGCTTGCTTCCGCAAATTGTGACAGCAAGCTGTCACATTCCAAATTATCAATCCTCGTTGCTGATTCTCAAACCGGCCACATGCACGTTGACGGAGTTTACTTTCAACCCGAGCGCCTTCTCCACGTGAAAGCGGACTGTGCTGGCCACGCTTTCGGCCACAGCGGCTACGCGCGTACCGTACTCCACGATGACATGCACTTCGATGTCAATCATCTCGCCATCATAGCGCACGGCGACGCCGAGCGTGGGGTCATGGCTGATGCTATTGGCCAGCTCAGCGGCGAAGTTGCGCGGCGCCAGCCCCACCACGCCGTATGATTCCAGCGTGGCGCGATAAGCAATTGTCGCCACCGCGTTCGGGGAGATGTGGATGCGTCCGATGGGAGTTGTTTCCTTAGGCATAAATTACCTCTCTTCAGTGTTCAACTTTATTCCAGTAGAAAACCAGCGCCAAGGCGGCACTGGGAGCCAAAATGCGAGTACTTGTCTTGTTTAACAACTTCGCTTGAAGATGGTTGCGACTTGTGTTAGAATGCCGTGCTTGCGCGAGCAGGCCGAAAGTCAATCTTGAAAGGAAAGTATTACTATGAAATGCGCTCACTGCGGCAAGACCACCATGTTTGGGCACAAACGCTCGTTTGCCCTGAATGCCACCAATCGCAAGTTCCAGGCGAACTTGCAACGTGTGACTATGCTTGAGAATAACCGCGCGGTCAAAAAAGTGCTGTGCACCAAGTGCATCCGCACCTCGGTCAAATCAAACTAGTGGTTCACCCCTCCCCTGCGAGAATCGCGACACCCTCAGTGTCGCGGTTTTTGTTTAATCGATTTAGGGCTTACGCCATCGCTCACAAGTTAAGGGTTTCCTGAGCTTGTCAAGAGATGATCGAATTTGTGTAAGAGACTGTTTCTTAAAGGCTTTTTTACCACAGAGATCACACACCTGCCCTGGCGGGCGGTGCCAGGGCAGATCACGGAGAAAAACCTTTAAAAATCTCTGTGGACTCCGTGTTCTCTGTGGTAAATGCTCTTGTCTTGCGTGATGCTTGGACTTAAGAAATAC